>NZ_CAIP01000449.1 GCF_000297435.1 Microcystis sp. T1-4
TGTGGGTTTTAAAGTTGAACTTTGAGCTTTTACCCAGAGGCGATGTATTTTTGAGTTGAGAATTCCTAGAATGTAGAAATCATCGGAGGCTATTACCATATTTGCTTCACAGGGAAGTATGGACACATCAACCGGAGAAAAAACAATATATTTAGCGATTTTGGGAATGGCAAAATAGCAAGATAGGACAGCTAAAGCTTTTCTCATTCCTGGTCTTGTTTCCCCATATTTCCACCAATTTAATCGGCGTGTGCTGCGCTTATTATTATCCCTTTCTGGTTTAACTTTTTCTTTTACTCTTGTAAAAGGTAAGATATATTCAGCCGCTTCTTCAAGAGCCATATTATCAAAGTCAATAACCCAACTCTTTTGTTCAAAAAGGTTAATTAAATTTTTTCCATCTAACATAGGTTTGACAACTTGTTGATTTTTAGAATCTAACTCAATCCATTTATTAGCTTCTTCTTCCGTTATTACAAATCCTTTTCCTGCTAATTCACAAGCTTGAAAAGAAAAATTATTATTAACTTTTATTTTTTCAGCATTATCTACTGATATTTCAGATTTCAATGCAGTAGATAATAAATTAACTGACAAATTATCTAGAAATAATTCTTTTGGTCTTTCTTTACTCCAATTAACAATACTAACATGAACGTTAGCTTCACCAGACCAAGGCTGAGTTGAAATCGCTTCATGTATAAATCCACCTTGCTTAACCACATAATCTAAGCTTGCTTTTCTCCCAGAAACTTGTGATATTGAATTAGTACCAACTAAACCGGCTCTTCCTAATTCCCCAAGATTTTCCGCAGCTTTTCTAAACCAAAAAACACAAAAATCAGGTTGTCCTTGAACATCAGGAAATTTTTGATAAATTTGTTCTGCATACTCATCTCCTAGTTCTGTTCTTAACTTTTTCCCTCCCAAAAATGGAGGATTACCGATAATTGCGTCTGCTTTTTGCCAATCCGTAAACAAAGCATCAGCACAAATAATATTACTATCCAAAGTATCCAAAGGTAAAGAAGCTTCCGTCAAATTAAACTTATCAATCGCCACCTTTCTGGCAATCATTAAAGTCACCCGCGCTAATTCTACAGCAAAAGGATTAATATCCATTCCATAAAACTGTTTAGGCGTAACAAAACTAATCTGTAATTGGTCACTAGCAGAACGACGACGGTTAGCAATCTTTTCAATTAATAACTGTTCAATGCGCTTTAATTCTTGATAGGCGACATAGAGAAAATTACCCGAACCGCAAGCCGGATCTAATACCTTATACTGCTGTAATTCTAACTGAAGTGTATTTAACTCGCCAATCGTCCCAGCTTGCTCAATTTTCTCCTCCCAGTAACGGCTAATAGTTGGGCGAACAATTTTCATAATATCCGCTTCTGATGTAAAGTGCATCCCGTAAGTATGACGTTCTTCAGCATTAGCTGTCCCCTCAAAAATATTACCAAAAATTGCTGGACGGATCTTACTCCAATCCTGACGCGCCGCCACATCGAGAAACCTTAATTCTTCATTAGTTAATTGAATTGGATGAATTATACTAAACAGTCCCCCATTAAAATAATCCACTCCCTGATACTTGCCAGTGGGGGTAATTCCGGGTTGGTTCATCTGTTGAAACAATCCCCCCAAGACATCATAGGAATTGCCACCATTTAGACATTCTTGTACACAAGAAATAAATAAATCTCTTGGTAACAATCCTCGATCCTCAGCAAACATTGCTAATACACACTGCAAAATAAATCGCTGGGCCGTCAACTCATCAAAACCGCTTTTATGACCGCGTTTTTTTAACAGTTGAAACAACTCACCCATCCGCCGCGCCGCCGTTTCTGTAATCTCGACTTGATTATTCTGAAAAATAGGGGTACGATTCCCTACTTCCATAAAATTGAAGGCACTGACCCGATTTTTTAAATCGTTGAGATTTACTCGATCTACCGGTTCATCTATTTGAAGATCAAAATCAAAAATCCAGAACTGATCAAAATTACATAATAAGACATAGCGAGGGCGATTAGGAACCAAGCGACTCCAGTATTCAAAAGCTTGGGGATAGTGCTTACTTAAATCTTCTCCTCGCTTTTTCATTTCAATTAAAACACGAGGTTTCCAAACTAAATCAGCAAATCCTGTTTTACCTTTCTTGCTACCTTTAGTAATCGCCTCCTCATAGGTTGCACCCGCTTCTAACGCACCTTTATGACCAAAAGCTCGAAAGAAACGGTCTAGGAAAATCTGAGCTTCTTTCCTTTCTTTGCCAGTAATGTGCTGTTGACAAAAATCAATAAATTCCTGTAAGCTTTCAAGGGTAGTAGTCATCTATTGGAGTAGGGTGGGCGTTGTAGTGCGATCACCATCTTACACAATAATTCATAATTCATCATTCATAATTCATAATTCATAATTCATAATTCAGGCTCTTCTAGGTTCTGTGTGATCAGTTTAACTTACTCTATGATCGATCGATCTTTGTGTCCTCTCTGTCTGGAGGGGAGAGCCGATTTTCCATTGAATCAAACCAAATCAATCGACGATTAAAGCAGTCAAACCTATACTAGGTAAGCATTTGGGCGAATTATGCCAAAATACTCACTCTCATTAAGAAAGAAATGCTAAAAGCCTTAATTCTCGTGCTTATTGAGAATGAATCTGTTAGTTTGGCGAGTTTTGAGATTGTAGAAGCCTCTCTGTGAATGCGTTTGAGGCACCTGAATCTTTAGGTTAATTTTCTCCCCTATTATAAGTAGTCGTGCAAAATTAATTTCCTAGTGAAGATAGGCAAAAGGCAGGAGGCAAGAGGTGGTTAGATATGTGTAATTAATTTTGCTTAGGTACTTAGCTCAAATTGCCCCTCTCAAACTCCGAAAAACAGCGATCGCCCTTCTTAACCTCAGCTAAAAATGCGATCGCCCCTGATTAAGCAATAGCAAATTCTGTTAATTTACGACTTGCAGGATCATGAAATGCTAAAACAATATCTTCTTTGGGAATCCCTGCTTCTAATAATTGAGAGGTGATTCCTATTTCTGTCCAATCTTGTTCAATATAAACTCTTTCATTTTTAATACGAATATGAATCTGAATATTGTTGATTTTCTTTTTGTTTATCCAACCAATAGACATCCATAGATAATGATCATGATTTTCATCAAAAATTAAACAGGTTTCTAGTTTTTTTTTGGATGAGCTATTCGCAATTGTGTCTAGCTTTGTTAAGGTATTTTGAATAATTTGGCGATAGTTAGTTAGTTTATCCATTGGACAATCTCCTCTTTTTCGATGTTGACAACTAATAAATCTAATTGGTGTCTTTTAATAACGGCTTGAATAGATTTTCGTTGGAAAAAAGTCTCATAAATTTCATCTTTAATAGCCAGATAGATTTCTTGGTATTCATCTTGTCCTAATTGAATAAGATCACGATAAAAAATATATTGTCCCAAAGCCATTTCAAAGTCTTTGATCATTGAAGGGCCAAGAAAGCTTTTAATTTCAATGATAATTTTACGTTGTCTTTGTTCTTCGGAAATATATTTCTCGATCGCCAGGTCTGGATACAATTCAGCGTCTTCATATTCAATAGGATAAGGATCAGCCGTAATTGTCCAGCCGTCTTTAATTAAGGCATTTTTAACGGCTTCGTGATAGAGGTCTTTTGCCGGCATTTGCCTCCTTCTATTTTGATCACTGGATTTATTATAAGCGATCGCCCTCCTCTTCTCACAGTAAAATAGCGATCGCCTCTTCCAAATTTTTATTAAAAACGCGATCGCCTATCGGTAGATGTCCTTTCGATGTCCAATATCTAGAATAATCACCTTTTTTGCAGAATCATCTATCGCGTAAATAACGCGATAAACTCCAATCCGAATCCGCCAACCTTCTCGTCCTGTCAGTTTGAGACACCCTGCTGGTCTTGGATTGTCAGCTAATGCTCTAATCCCGTCTCGAACTTTCTGATAACTATCTTGGGAAAGATTAGCTAAAGCCTTAGAAGCTTGTTTTTTAATCGCAATAGTGTAATTCATTGACGACTATTTTCAATTTCGGCGATCGCCTCTTCAAAAGGAATTTCTTCCTCTTCCGAAATAGCTAAATCATAGGCTCTAATAGCATTCAATTCTTCAGAATCTTCTAGGAGTTTTCGATATTCCTCTATATCTAAAAGAATACCGATTTGATTACCCTGTTCATCAGTAATATACTTTTGCTTTAATGGCATTGATAATTACCTTGTTTGTTAATTTTATCCCCTATTATAGCTCAAATTTCTCCTTCATCCTCAACTCAACAGCGATCGCCCTTCTCAAACACAATAAAATGCGATCGCTCCAATTAAAGTTAAGATGAGAAACTATACCTCAACTTATCCTAAGAATTAAAGATTAAAAAGTATTTCCTATTCTATAAACTAATGGTATTAATTTAGCTAGAGTTGAGGGTTTGACTTTAGAAAATTGGAATGCTATAATAATGCCTAAATGCCAATATTCGGAATAAGTAATTATGCTATCTTTAGACTTCTTAAGTAGCT
>NZ_CAIP01000448.1 GCF_000297435.1 Microcystis sp. T1-4
ATATAAAACTCTCCAAACTGTGAACAATTGCTAAGTAGGTAGGCGTTAAAAGTTGTCAGACACCCCCCTTATTAAGGGTAGATCCCCCCGCCTATCGGCACCCCCCTTATCAAGGGGAGCAGGGGGGATCAGACCTAAAATCCATTTTTAATTTAATTATAACCAGCTACTTATAAGTAGGTAGGCACAATTATTTGTAGGATGGGTTAGCGGTAGCGTAACCCATGCGGGCGTTGGGTTTCATGCTTCAACCCAACCTACGTTCATTTTATATTTAATTCCACCCACCTACTTAACAACTTTTTAGCAAAATCGATCGCCTCCTGAAAAACTGTCACTTGGCCCTCAATTTGGGCAATTTGTACCTCGGTTAATAACTTACCGATAATCGGACTAGGTTTCAGATGTAAATAGTTAATTAAGTCATCGCCCCTTAATAAAGGTCGGGGATGGGCGATAATATTATCGGGATCGAGATAGGAAGTCAACAGGGAAGCGACGATATTTTTGTTAATCCCCATTGATAAAGCAAAAAGGGCAAAGACAGGAAATACTTTTCCCGTATTTAGATAAATAAAATACTGTTCCCGCAGACTTAAATTATCTGCCTCCTTGAGGGGAGGTAAACACTTAATTACCGTCATTACCGTGCGAATTTCCCCACGGGAATACTTAAGATCGATTAACTCTTTTTCCGCTTCTGCTAAAACATCCGATACCAATAGGGCCAATTTTGTCAACTGTAACTGAGAAGGAGAAAAGATAAAGTTTTCCGGTAACAAAGATTCTAAAAATCCCGCTGCCGCTTCCACCCCCATAACTCGCTCCATTTTTGCGGGGGTAATCCGACGCAACCAGAGAGATAATAAGCCATCTTCCCAGGCACTTTTTAGCCATTTATTGCCACGGGAATTGAGCAAAAGATAGTTTAACTCAGATTGTACCCTTTCGGCGGCTACACGGTGCAATAAAGGGGCAAGAGAACGAATAGTTGCACGGGTATGGGGTTCGATCTCAAAGTCCAATTGAGCCGCTTGTCGATAGGCCCTTAATAATCTTAGGGGATCATCTTGGAGATTTTCGCGGGAAATCATCCGCAGGGATTGGCAGCCTAAATCTTTTAATCCCCCTAAAGGATCGAAAATTTCTTGGGTGTGGAGATTATAAGCGAGAGCATTAACGGTGAAATCCCGTCTTTTTAGGTCTATTTCTAGAGATTCTCCCTCCTGTTGTGCGAAATCAAGAGTACCCTGGGGAAAAACGACGCGAGCAATTTGACGAACGGCATCTAAAACCACAAAACCCGCTTTATAATGATGGGCAATAGTTTGGGCAATTTCGATCGCTTTTTCGGGAACCACAAAATCTAGGTCAATATAGTCTTTCTGACGGTTTAATAAAGCGTCTCGCACAGCACCACCGACTAAATAAGCATTTTCTGGCAATTCTTGCCGATTAATCGCAAAAACTTCTTTAACTAAACTATCTAGGTTTTTTTGACAAGACATCGAGAAGATAAATTTACAAAAATATAATTTTTACCGGCCCTATTTGGGGAGAGACTGAGCTAGATTAACGGAAAAGACCTATAGAGTTAAACCTATGTGTATTTGTATTAACTGCTATTTTGTTGATCGCTGTCTCACCTATCATGCCGTAGAAACACAACATCAGGAACGTCATCTCACCGAGACACCGGACTTTGAAGCGAAGAACCCTTCTATTAACGTTAACATTCGCACCAAGGAAGATTATATCGAAATGGAGTGGGATGTGGTGGGTTGTGAAAGCTTTTTACGCGAAACCGGTAAATGGTCTAGTTTGCGGCCGGGTGAACCAGTTCCCACCTAAAACACCTGAACTACCCATACATATCTACTACAAGAGCCAAAAACCCTTATCCAGCAATGGATAGACCCGTGAACTTTTCTTGCTGTACCCGTGGAATGGTAGTCATGTATGTAGAAAAAGTTCCTAACCGTTGTGTCTGGAGTGGTTTTTATTAATGAGCATTGCTTAAAATCAAACAATTCATAATTTAAGAGCGAGGTATTTATGGATAAAGAAGAAGAACTACTTGAACAATGGCGAGAATTGACCCCGGAAAAGCAACAAAAAGTTTGGCAATTTGTTCAAATACTTAAATCTGAGTCACAAACAACACCAGAAGCTAAATTTATTCCCCAAACACCATTAAGCAAAAAGTTATGGGAAATCCGACATCGGGCGATCGCATCTGGATTGCAACTGCTCAATGAAGATGAAATAGAACAAGAACTTGCTGCACGTCGAGGAGGGTGCAGTGAGTCATAGGAAAGCCTACATAGACTCTGGCGTACTGATTACTGCTTTCCAAGGCATCCAATCAGCCAGTATCAAAGCCTATCAAATTCTCAACGATGAAAATCGGGAGTTTGCCTCCAGTCGATTTGTTCAGTTAGAAGTATTGCCTAAAGCAACTTTTAACAAGCAACAAGAAGAAATAGAATTTTACGAAACATTTTTTCTGGCTGTTAATTACTGGGCAACTGACTTAGAAAAAATTATACAGAATGCTCATGAAATTGCTGGCACTTACGGTTTAGCGGCGATGGATGCACTTCATGTTGCTGCTGCGCTGCAAATTCAAGCTGATGAACTAATCACCACCGAAAAGCCAACCAAACCAATGCACCGAGTCAGGGAAATTCAGATTGTTTCAATCTAATGTAAGGGGTTAGAGTAATCTAAGAGTAAGGAGACCAGGGACCGATGACGGTTTCTCCTCGCTTCTCTTTTTCTGCTAATTCCAGGTTTAAGGTTAATAGTTTCTCTAAGATGTCGTCGTCAGCTTGGAAGTGATAGGCCTCCATTACTAGCTTGTCTAATTTCTGATGGAGTTGATACAGTTGGCTACTGGGTTCGTTAAAGAATTGGTTATATAGTTTGGTGATTCCCCATTGTTTTTTCTCCATCTGTTGGCTGCGGTATTCGTGTAATTCCCCGGCGGTTTGACGGATTTTTTTGACAAGTTCCTGTGAAGGTGTCTGGGGAAAAGGGAAGGTTTCAAAACAGGTTGTATTGGTATAGCGAGTATCGCCTTTTAA
>NZ_CAIP01000447.1 GCF_000297435.1 Microcystis sp. T1-4
ATTATACCATAAAAAAATTATGCAAGAGGTCTAATAAAAATCTGGAATGTCTCCCCAAAAAAGCGATCGCACTTTATCAATATAGCGCGATCGCTGCTAATTTAAAGCTAGATTTGCCAGTTTTTTATTTTAATTTGGGCTTCAAGACTGAACCCGCACCAAGAAAACCGATGGCGAGTAAACCTAAGACTGAAGCAGGTTCGGGGACTTTTTGACTTGTTAGGTAAAAAGCATGGTGTTGTCCATTATTAGACCAGTTGTTGAAAGTCCCGCTGGAGGATTCTTGACCTGTTGAACCAACACCTGGAGTTGTTGTACTCCAATAAATCTCGTCCCGGTCAAAGTTGCTGGAAAGGTGTAAACCTAGCCAGTATGTTGTATTTGCCGATAAATCGAGAGGAGTCTGAAGATCGAACGAATAAGCATATTCGTTGAGACCAAAAGTTTGGTTGCCAGTTGCCGTCTTCACCACGTTAGCCCCTGCGCCTTGAGCAAAGGGGGTACCGGCCGGCTGACCGCCTGCATTTGCGAATACAAAGTAGTCGAGGGTTCCATCCCATGCACCTGGATCCTCAAACGTCCAGAAATGAACATCTGTTAGCCTTGTCCCAATATCCTGACTAAGAATAAAATCCTCTGTCTGTACCCATTGCGTCATTTCATTTCCATCCTGTTGATCTGGACCACCCCCATCAAAAATTATAGATGCTGACGCTGTTCCCATGGTTGCAAGAGCAATAGATGTTGCTCCAGCACTAACTATCGATAACTTTTTAAGCACAGTCGAAGTTTTCATACTCAGAAAGTTTCCTCAAAACAAATAAACAAATGTTCTGACTGCCCTTTAAAGGAGAAAATCTCGAATTAAGCGACATTGGCAAGGGAGAAAGATTGATTTTTCCAAAATTGCCAATCACTAAATTTTAAGTTAGTTCCTCAATGACAAAACAGAGCAACAACGGGATTTTACCCCCCCCGATTTTGTCAAGTGTAAACCAACACAAATTTACAAAAATTTATAATTATTGTTACCCTTGAGAGTAGGGTAGTAAATCTCAATTTGGTCGAAATATCTATATTACAGGGCGCACGCAGTTCGATAAACTCACTGACCACAGTGCGCCCCTACTATTGGCGCAATAATATTATTGTAGGGGCGAATTGCATTCGCCCTCTTTGATCCCCCCTTAATCCAAGGAGGGTATCTGACAATTTTTAACCCCTACCTAATTAACAGCTAATCCCTAATCTCTCAATAACAGATATTCGCGAATCTCAAAAAAGTTATCCCAAGGAATATAGGGTTGATTTTCCGCTTGCAGATAATCGATTAAACGATCCCTAGCAAAAACTAGATCGGCCTTTCTAGCCATGGTAATATCGGTAACGGAATCACCGATCGCAATAGTTTCTACTTCTGAATATTTGGCCATAATCAAGGCTTTAGCCACTAATTCCGTCTCATTTTCCCAATCGGAATGAACTTGCAAATATTCCCCTTGAGTATGAAGATTGACCCCATAAATTGCCGTCACCTTATCTAATAGTCCCTCCCGTTTTAAGACCGTTTCAATCATGCCTTGGATACCACCGGAGATAATAATAAAAGGGATGGATTGCTCCTGTAAAAAAGCGAGGAATTCGGCTAATCCGGGGCGAATTGGCTTGCTTTCGGCATAGGCGAGAATATCGGCGTATTTTTGGCTCGGTATCGACTCTAGTAGTTGACGGACACCCCGGCGCAGACTGAGAGTGCGGGCGTACATTTGGGGCATAATTTGGGCTGATAAATCGGGGGCGAATTCTTTGAGCATACCCGCAAAAGTTTCCACGGCGGTGATAGTGCCATCAAAGTCACAGAAAACAATTTTACTCATGGGGTGACAAAATATCTGAAATTGGATATAATCGAAGGTTATGATTAATTTTACAGAGATTATCCGACTCTAGAGCTTCAACCCCCATGAAATCCTATCTCGCCGCCGCCATTCAAATGACCAGTCAGCCGGATTTAGAGAAAAATCTCGCTGCCGCTGAAGAGTTGATCGAACTTGCCGTGGGTAAAGGGGCGGAATTAATCGGTTTACCAGAGAATTTCGCTTTTATGGGGGCAGAAACCGATAAAATCGCCCAGGCCGAGACTATTGCTCGAAAAGCCGATAAATTCCTCCGCACCATGGCCCAACGGTTTCAAGTGACCATTTTAGGGGGTGGTTTTCCCGTGCCGGTGACGGGTATTCCCGATAAGGCTTATAACACCGCTATTTTAGTCGATGGCAACGGTGCGGAATTAGCCCGTTATCAAAAAGTCCATCTCTTTGATGTCAATGTCCCGGATGGTAACACCTATCAGGAATCGAGTACAGTCATGGCAGGAATCGATTTACCGCCGATTTATGGCTCCGATAGCTTGGGAAAAATTGGCCTCTCGATTTGCTATGATGTGCGTTTTCCCGAACTCTATCGCTATTTATCGCAGCAAGGAGCCGATGTTTTATTTGTACCCGCGGCGTTTACGGCTTTTACAGGGAAAGATCATTGGAAAGTTTTGTTACAAGCGCGAGCGATCGAGAATACTTGTTATATAATAGCTCCTGCTCAAACGGGCAATAATTACGAACGCCGTTACACCCACGGTCACGCTATGATTATCGATCCTTGGGGTGTGGTTTTAGCCGATGCGGGGGAAGAAGCGGGGGTGGCAATTGCCGAAATTAATCCCCAACGTCTGCAACAGGTGCGACGACAAATGCCTTCTCTGCAGCATCGTGTTTTTGTTTAAAATTCGATTCGACAATTTTGTCGATAAAAACGCCTAATTTTGGGATTTAACTCGGTTTTTTCGCGTAACATTGCTCCCTGATAACAAGGGTCGAATCTCAAACCTAATTAGGGTTCTTCGGTTTGTCTTATGCAACGTACAGGGTTATAAGGAATTAAACTCTTATAGAGAAAGACATTTGGCGATTTTTGTTAATTGTTTTCGATCTAGAGCGAACTAATCAATTAAATCTCTTGCCAGATAAGGATTTAGTCCATTTATGCCCCCCTATCGAACCATACCAAGTAACGAAGAACCAAAAATCTAGTTGGTTTATAATATTAAATAATTAACTTTATTTTTAGAGATGAATCTGATTTTATCAAGCAAAGCGGCCGAAAGACTTCAACGAGAAGTGCAGTCAAGAGAAGATTTTATCGCCGATAATAATGCTTGGCGAATTGATGTCCTCGATCTCAGGAAGAGAGGTATTTTTCTCATTACTCAGGAAAAGAC
>NZ_CAIP01000446.1 GCF_000297435.1 Microcystis sp. T1-4
AGTTATAACCCTTAAAACCACCATCTAAGACCGCCACATTTCGGAAACCCGATCGCTCTAGTAAATAGGCGACCATGGTTGCCCCCAAGACATCGCGACCATCGGAATATACCAGCACTCGATCGCCATTAGTGATTCCCGCAGCGGCAAAGAGACTGCCAATTTTATCCTCTTGCCAATATTGAACCGGCAAAAATCCGTTTGGACCACGAAAATTATTGTCGGCTATATTCACCGCTTTCGGTAAATGACCGGTGATATATTCTAAAGGATTAATCCGCACATCGAGAATTTTTAACTTCGGATCCTTGAGATTTTGTGCCACCCACGCCGGCGAGACAAAATCTATCTTAGTCTCAGATTTAGACGTGGCCATCAGGGGCGATGACGGGGCTAAGGTAAAGGTTAAAATGCAGAGGAGAACTAAAGTGAAAAAAGCAAGGGGACGGCTTTGAAACCGTCCCAGGGATAGACCCTTCCCTTGACGCAGTTTTGGTTTCATGATTCAGTGTCAGCGACGAGTATCAAACGATAATTACTATAGGGCTTTGATTAGCTTTTTCCAAAAATTTAGGTATAACGTGATATTTTTTTTGCAGCAAGTAGGCCGATTAATTATTAATTTCTTCTTGGGTGTTGATCGCCTTGGGTGTCTCTAATAACTGTTGCCACCAGATATGAACTAGGAGAGACCAAGCGATCGCTAAAAGCCAAGCGGCAAGGATATCGCTAGGAAAGTGAACTCCTAAATAAAGACGAGTCCAAGCAATAACCAAAACCAACGGAATCCCCAGTAAAACTACCCCGAAAAACCAGCGCGTTCTCCAAGATAGGATCAGTAAAGAAACCACTAACAGGGAACTAAATAAAGCATGACCGCTAGGGAAGGCAAAATCATCGGGTAACGGATAAAATAACTGCCAAAATTGCGGGCGATTTCGATGAAAAAAAATCTTGAGATTATAACTAATTGCCCAACCTCCCGCCATAGTCACAAGGAGATAAGCGAACCCATACCAGTATTTTTTGAGGGCAAAAATCAGCAGTGAAATTGTTAGTATCGGAGCTACTCCCCAATAAGTGCCTAATCCCGTTAGTTTTATGGCCAAAAAGTTTAGGTTTAAATTAGTAGTTTGATGAATAGATAGCATTAGGGATTTTTCCCAAGCAAATCCTTGGGGATGCCGCTCAACAGCGAGCGCTAAATCCGTAAAAGTTAGCGATGTTAACAAGATGGCTAAGAAAATTAAGCTATTGTTTAAGTAGGTTTTGGCAATCACGGGGAAAAAGTGGCGATCGAGGATAACAGGGGCATTTCTAATACCTGAAAATGAATTAGGCCCAGAATAACTAAAGTGTAAACTGTCGAGGAAAGTAATCCATTTCTTAATTCTTTTTGCCAATGGCGTTCTTCTTTCTCTCCACCGATTAATTCTTTCGTTCCGAACTGCATCAGCAGAATTCCCACCAGATTGGATAACCAATAACCAACCATGGCCGCTGGTAGAAAAAAATCGGCGTGCAAGCAGGCAATTAAACGACCGAAACCGTAGGCGATCGGCAGATTAAAAATTATATCGTTCCACCAACACAGGGGCGATAATAAGTAACCGATCAATACCAAGGTTCCGTTTTTGATTTTGTCCAGTAGATACATCTTTTTTTTAGTTACTAACTATCAGCTTTGTTTTTTTTTGCCATCAGCAATCAACTATCTCTGCTATCTAGGGTTTGCGGCAAAAAGTACGGGCGAAGCATTCGGTTAGAAAATCTACGGTTTCACCGATAGGTTATTGCCCGAATGCTTCGCCCCTACAGGACGCGGGCCGATGAAGACGCAAGGTTTTGAACGACGATTCTCTCAAAATCTTGCACCTGTTTCGCAAGAAAAGCCACAAAACCCTTACCTTGCCCACATTTCACATTTATTCAGCAAGTGCTATCTAGCTGACGGCTGACGGCTCACTACTAATTAACGCTGAATTTGGTCAAAAATCGCCCCATCAGCGAAGAATTTTTTCTGGATCGCATCCCAACTACCAACCGCCGTATAGGGGAACAGATTCGACACTTTTGGATATTGTTTACTAAACTCTTTAGCCACATTAGCATTAACGGGACGGAAACCCACCTTGGCGAATTCCCGCTGCGCTTCGGGAGTAAAGAGAAATTGGGCAAAAGCTGTCGCTACTTCCCGGGTTTTGCGTTTATCAACTATTTTATCCACTACGGCCACGGGCGGATCGATCGAAACATTGACTGGAGGAATAGTATAGGAAAACCCGGTTTCCCCTTTTTGACGGGCCAAAATCACCTCGTTTTCGTAGTTAAGCAGCACATCCCCCTGATCCTGTTTAAAGAAGACATCGCTGGCTTCCCGGGCATCTTTGGGTAGTACAGGCACGTTTTTATAGACATTGCGGACGAAATTGGTCGCTTGTGCTTCACTGCCGCCGGTCCGAGTTACCGATCCCCACAGGGCCAGAAAATTCCACCGGGCCACCCCAGAGGTTTTCGGGTTGGCAGTAATGACTTTAATCCCCGATTTGGCTAGATCTGGCCAGTTGCGGATTCCTTTGGGATTGCCCTGACGAGTAACTAAGGCTACCACGGAACGAGTGGCGATGGCGTTATTGGGTAATTCTTTCTGCCAACCGGGGTTAACTAAACCCGCTTTTTGCAAGCGTTCCACATCGGAACCGATGGCCAAATTTACCACATCTGCATCTAATCCGTCGATAACAGCGCGGGTTTGGGAACCAGAGCCGCCATAACTCTGTTTAATCACCACATCCTGTTTTTTCTCTCTTTTCCATTTGTTGACGAATAGAGGAATGATTTTTGAGTAGGCCGATTGAGTCACCGCGTAGGAAACTAGGGTGATTTCCACGGTTTTTTGTTTAGCTTGCTGTTTATCCGGACTTGCCAGCAGATTACTCGATGCCGATAGGGGACTAGAAGCTAGTCCGATTCCCGTTGTGACGACGGCAGCCGTAGCTAGAGAAATAAAGGGTAAGAGGGTTTTCGGTTTTGGGGATCTAGGATAAGGGATCACGATGTCATCGGCTCCTTTGTTTATTTATGGGAGATTGCTAAGTAGGTAGGCACAATTATTTGTAGGATGGGTTAGCGGTAGCGTAACCCATGCGGGCGTTGGGTTTCATGCTTCAACCCAACCTACGTTCATTTTATATTTAATTCCACCCACCTACTTAGGTATTTTCTCTGAGATTGTATTTTATATGAAATAAAAAACAATTACAATACATCAGAGAAAAATTATACTGTCTCAGTTGGGTTAGATGCCAATAAATTAAGCTATTAATGGCTTGATTAGGTCGAAAAACTAGAAATATTCGATTTATAGGGCTTAAATATGCCTTTAAATTCGCCTGAAGCCTCTTTATGCTTCCAGAATAGAGATTTTATCGTTTTTATGGAAAAGAAAAAATTTTTTAGCGATCAAAAACCTCTCCCTAGGTGGCTTCACCGGTGAAGTTAGCGGACTTTAGCAACTATTACCCTAAAATTGAAGCGGTCTAACGACTTCCATCAATGTGCATGGTGCGTTCCCCAAAATCTATTGGTGGAGCAGTAGGACTTGCATTATCGCACTGAGACAGTCCAGTAGGGTGTGTTAGCGTCAGCGTAACGCACGAATTTTGAACATTATACCATTTCTCTAAATGAAAACTACACATCGAATTTAAATCCCCCTTTAAGTTCCCCTTTTTAAGGGGGATTTAGGGGGATTAAACTTCTGTAGTCAGACTTTGGAGAATTGGTATT
>NZ_CAIP01000445.1 GCF_000297435.1 Microcystis sp. T1-4
CCATCAGTTGAAAGTGTTTCAACATTGGGCAAAAAAAATTCTTCTCCGACTCCCTTATTCACAGGTGTTATCTAAGCAGGGTAAGCTCATCTAATTCGGGATAAATTTTACTTGACAAAGATTTCTAAATAGGGTAAGGAAATCGCTGTAGTATCGTCCCGCAGTGCCAGTACCCAGACTTATCCCATTTTTCTAAAGTAATGGCAGAGATGGTTAATTTCTTTCACCCCCAAACCCTATCCCAGAACGGGAGAGGGGAGTAGAATGCTTGCCACAAATAAAGAAAAATGCTATCAGATTACAAGATATGCTCGAAAACTTGACAGACGCAGGGTTGAAAGCGCTTCGCCTCTACAATAAACAATATTACTGCGCCATAGGGGCGCACGCAGTGCGCCCAAAATGTCATCCAGCGGGTTAATTTTCGGTGATTGCTATCAGATTACAACATCTGCTCGAAAACTTGACAGACGCGGGGTTGAAAGCGCTGACGGTGTTTTATTTTTAAAAAAGGGCGCATAAATTCGAGATAGCGAGGGGATAAACCAGAAGTATCGATGACTCGAATCGATCGCAATGTGCCTAATTCTAATTCCTTTTGAACCATCAGTTCGGAAATGCCGGCCGCTGCCGAACTATTCTCGATGATTGCCTTGACCATTTCTCCCGTATTTAACAGCAAAGTCACCTTTAATGTCCGTAAATCGATGCCCCAATTCTGTAACGCTTCCTCGAATCTTTGTTGGGTTCCCGATCCCGATTCTCGCATTACCCAAGGGGTTTCCACTAATTCCGGTAATTCGATCGCCTCTCTTTTATACCAGGGATGAGAACGTCCGACAATAATTAATAGGCGATCGCTGCCGACGATCTCCTGTTCTAAACAATGTGTTAAATCACTCTTGACTTCTCCCTCGATTAATGCCAGGTCAAAACCTCCGTTAGCCGTACCCAGACAGATTTCTTCCGTATTAGCTAGGGTGCAATTGATCTTAATTGCCGGATAGCGCTCCTGAAAATCGCTAATTTTTGCCGGCAGCCAATAGTTACCAATAGTCAAACTCGATCCTAATTGTAGTTCTCCCCGTTGCAAGTCGTTAAATTCCGCCAATCCCCTTTCTGTCAAAGTTACCTGGGTGAGAATGCGTTGCGCTTCTAATTGCAATAAACGTCCTGTTTCCGTGATCTCGATGTGACGACCGACGCGATGGAATAACTTCACCCCGTATTCATTTTCTAGGGAGGCAATGGCGGCACTGACGGCCGGTTGGGTGATATATAAAGCTTCTGCTGCTTTGGTGAAGTGGAGATGTTCGGCAGTCGCTAGAAAGATTTCTAGTTGATCTAGGGTCATTCTGGCCATGGCAAGGGGTTTTCCGTCTCTATTGGTCTTTCCATCATTTTAATTTATTAAATCAACAAGAAAGAATATTTGATTTTATTAATAGCTCTTTCTAGAGTGGAAGTAGGGCGATCGAGACCAGAAGAGCCGATTCAGAAAAAAATCCTATGACTACCATGATTACTGCCATATCCACAGCAATAGCGGCCTTTATTGCCACTAATCTCGATGACATCCTGATTTTGACGATTCTTTTCGCCCAGGTCAATAAACTTTTTCGCCGTCGTCATATCGTTATCGGTCAGTATTTAGGCTTTATCCTGCTAATTTTGGCGAGTTTAACTGGCTTTTTCGGGAGTTTCTTGATTCCGGCTCAGTGGATTCGTTTTCTCGGTCTGTTACCCGTGATTTTCGGGATTCGGAGTCTCTGGCAGCGAGAAGAAACCGAGACGGATAATCATCTGGAGGTGGCTGTAGGATCGGCACCGTCTTCTCCTTTGCTGGCCTGGTTTTCCCCTCAAACCGGCGCTGTGGCGGCAATTACCATCGCCAATGGCAGCGATAATATCGGCATTTATCTGCCGCTGTTTGCTAGTAATACCTGGCCAAATTTAGTTACTATCGTCAGCGTTTTTCTGATCTTGGTGGGTGTTTGGTGTTTTACTGCTCATAGGTTAACTCAATTACCAGCGATCGCTAATTTAATTACCAGTCACGGCAGCCACCTTGTCCCCTGTGTGTTGATCGGTTTGGGTGTATTTATAATCAAGGAAAGTCTTCCCCTGGCTTTCTTGGCCCTATCCTTAAGCTATGGATGGACGCTTTTCCAGCAGCAAGCAGAATCTATTTAGGGTTTGCGGCAAAAAGTTTTTCCTGGGGGCAGGGTGTAGGGTGTAGGGTTTTAGCGATTTTGAGGGGGTCAATTACCTAATTTTCAGGGAAAAAGTACCTGCATTTTCCCCCCGATCACTCCCCAATCTGGTACTTTTTGGTTGACAAAAAGTCTAAAAGTCTTACCCAACAAGGTTTTTAGATTTATTGAGCAAACCGTATTTAATTTTTGATTCAATACAAATACATCTAAAAATAGATTTTAGATTTTTTCCATACCATCTATAACTCAAGTGCCATAGAATAACATCATCTTCTCAAGCGCTCCCCTTGAAACTGACCCCTAGTCATCTCGATCATGTTATTTTTTCTCAAATCGCCAGTGACGGAAAGCAAGACCAGCATTAAACCGAAAAAAGTAAATCCCAATCGAGTCCGCGATCATCTGGCCAATGAACGCACCTATCTGTCTTGGATGCGAACGGCGATCGCATTAATGGGTTTTGGTATGGTTATTCTGCGCTTACGGGCCTTTCATCCTCCTCTGGTTCCCCGGCCCGGTTATGGCTGGAAATTGGGCTTAATGTTTGCTTTAGTGGGTTTATTGACCGTATTTTTGACCACAGCCCATTATTTTACAGTCAGACGAGATATAGATGAAGATACCTACGAACCAGCCGATCGATGGGTGCTACTATTTAGTTTAGCGATCGTTATTCTCGGTGCGGGAATTATCTATTTTGTCGCCACCAGTCCCGATCTGTTGATGGGTAGTATGATGACTTTCGAGTGAACTCTGGGGATTAGGTGGGTTGGAGTAAGCGCCAACTGACCGTGACCAGAACCGTATAAAGCAGTATTTTTAGGGCATTTTTGGGTAAATATTCCGATAATCTTGCTCCCACTACTACCCCCGGTATTCCACCCAACCAGATGGGAAGTACCAGATTCCAATCGACTGTTCCTAATCCCAGATGACCGATGGAAGTACAGGTTAAGAGGATGGACGCTTGCGATAGATCTGTACCGACTAATTTGCGAGAATCAAGGTGAAAAAAGGTCATCAAGACCAATGCAAACAAGGAACCACTAGAAATACTGGTTAAACCGACCAAATAGCCTAAAACTGCCCCTAATACGGTTGTTTTTATCTGACCAGAGCGAGTGGTTAAATCTAATTTTGGCCAGGACCAAGGAGACAAATCGGGAAAAAATAAGGAGATTAGTAGTTCCAGGGCCGCTAGGACAGTCACGATCATCAAGACAAGGCCGATGATAGGAGGCAACCATTGATCGAGATTGAGGGAGCTATTCTGCTGAAAATAGCGAAAACCGACTAATCCTAACAGAGAACCGGGGACACTGCCAATTACTAGCCATTTTACTACCTCTAAGTCGATCGTTTGCTGTTGCCAGTGACGAACGGTGCCGACCACTTTCATCAACCCGGCCGCCACCACATCGGAACCCACTGCGGTGGTAGCGGGAACCTGAAATACAAAGATCAATAGGGGGGTAATCAAGGATGAACCGCCAATTCCCGTTAATCCCACGATAATTCCGATAAAAAAGCTAAATATTGTCAATAAAGAATAGTCCATTTTTGCCTCAGTCGTCTCTTTTCTCCGGTGCGTTTCTGGTGGTTAAGGGACAAAATTAGTTAATTAAGGCTTTAGAACCGACTAAAAGACTAAAAAAGAGTAATAGTAAGCTTTTATCGCTGTTTAATCTTTTTAGTCTCGGTTTATAACCAGTAATCTCCCGAATCGAAACTTAATTTTTTTGCTATCCTGTAAAATGTAATTGTATTTTAATACGATTGAGATTAAATCATAGTTAAAATACGGTCAAACCCTATACATTTTTTGCCAGAGGATTAGCTACCGTGAGTATCATCATCGAGCAAGTATCGAAACAATTCGGCGCCTTTACTGCTTTAGACAACATCAACCTAGAGATCAAATCGAATCGTCTGGTGGCACTGCTCGGGCCGTCCGGTTCGGGAAAAACCACTCTCCTGAGAGCGATCGCAGGATTAGAACCCCCCGACACAGGCAAAATTATCATCAACGGCAAAGACACAACCCATTTAAATGTCAGAAAAAGGAATATTGGCTTTGTTTTTCAGCATTATGCGCTTTTTAAACACCTGACGGTGCGTCAGAATATCGCTTTCGGTTTAAAGATTCGCAAAGCTGCCCCCGACTACATTCAAAAACGAGTGGACAGTCTCTTGAGTTTAATTCAATTGCAGGGATTAGGCGATCGCTATCCGGCCCAACTATCCGGGGGTCAACGTCAACGGGTTGCCCTGGCCCGGGCTTTAGCGGTAGAACCGGAAGTATTATTATTAGATGAGCCTTTTGGGGCCTTGGATGCCAAAGTTAGAAAAGAGCTGCGGGTTTGGTTGCGACAGTTACACGAGGAGGTCCATGTCACCAGTGTTTTTGTCACCCACGACCAAGAGGAAGCCATGGAAGTGGCCGACGAGATCGTAATTTTCAATGAGGGTAAAATCGAACAGGTGGGAACTCCCGATCAGGTGTACGATCATCCTGCCTCTGCTTTTGTGATGAGTTTTATCGGCCGGGTGAATGTTGTACCACCGACCTCGGCTGCACTATTCGAGCAGCTTGGGGGGAGTACTAACGGAGTCAAGATTTTTATTCGTCCCCACGACCTAGAAATTCTCTCTTCTCCCAATGGGTCTAGCATTGCGGCAAAAGTTGAGCGCATTATCCACCTGGGTTGGGCCATCGATGTGGAATTAATTCTACCCGATCGCTCTCTCCTGATTGCCCATCTGAATCGAGAACAACTGGATCAACTGCACCTCAAAGTCGGGGAGCAAGTTTATGTTCGTCCTCGGGATGCTCGCGTTTTTGCTTAAAAGTCACCCTTATTGTTAGCACCTGACGGTCGCAGGATGAACGGCGATTATTTCCGGGTAACGGCTAAAATCGTCAACATTAAAGGTCAGAATATGTGTAAGGTCATGAACGCACATGGCTGCTACTAGCTTCGCATCATGTACCTGCACACCCTTGACTGAATAAGTGAAGACTAAGCGTTCCCATTCGGGATAAATAGCGGGCAGATCGTCAATAATGGGAAAAAGTGACTTTAGGCGATCGATTTCAGCCTTGGCTGCGGCCACTGTGCGTCCTAAACCATTTCTATTAATTGGACGGGTGTAAACGTTCCAAAACTCGATTAAATTCTGTGGTGCGATATAGAGTTTTTCTCCTTGTCCCAATAATAGACTTGTCGCACCCACAGCATCGCCATACATGGTGTGATCAGGTTCCGCACTTCGCAATAAGACATTAGTATCAACTAAAAAAGTCACAGGCACTCATCGTCATAGATACTATCGCGACTTACGGCATAGTCGGATAAAAGTGCGCTGCCTCGATCGTGACTACTTGCCCAATCCCGAAAAGCTTGCGCTCGTTCCGTCGGTGTTGCCGTCTCGTAAAAAGGTGTTTTTGGCTCTATCAGTTGTTTTAGCATTGTCTCCAAGAGAATTTCTACCTTTTCTGGTGATTGGTGGCTAATTCTTGCCAAAATCTCGGCAATTGCCTTTAAATCTTGCTGATGGGCTTTTTTAAAGTCTAGCAGCATTTCCGCTCCCTCCCCATCTAGCGATCGCTGAGAAAAAGGAGTAATTTCCATAGATATTGCTCTCCTTGAAAACCGCTAAAACTTGATTCTGCCATAAAAACTTTTTTTAGAATAGATTGGGATCGACACCGATCGCGCCTTCACCGTCGGCATCTTGCAGGTTAGCACCGTCTAACCGAGCATTAGTGAGATTGGCCTTCTCTAAGTCAGCTTTTTGCAGATTGGCGTTGGTTAAGTTTGCCCCTTGCAGGTTGGCTTTTTCTAAATCTGCACCTAAGAGATTGGCCTTGCTTAAATCGGCTCCCGCTAGGAGAGTTTTGCCGAGGTCGGCTCCCCGGAGGTCAGTCCCTCTGAGATTAGCACCCTGTAGGTTGGTTCTTTCTAGATCCGCTTGACTGAGGTTTGCTCCTTCTAGATTGGCCGAGGACAAGTTTAAATCTTTGAGGCTAATTCCGTTAAAGTCACAACCGACACAGGCGTTAGTTTCCTGTAGTTTTTGCAGATTATCGGCGGCAGCTGGCTCGACCAGAGTAATTTTTGCCGGTGCGCCGCCAGTGGGGGTAACGGCCCTAGCGATGGCAGGGTGGAAGCAAGAAAAAACTGTGATTAGCAATAGACAGAAGGCTGTCAGTAGCTTCGGTTTCATCGTTTTTGATCTCCTTGAGTGATCTTTTTCAGTCTCTGTTTTCACTCTAGGCAATGGCTTTAATAAAAACAAATATTCTTTGTTTTCAAATCCATAAATTCCCTTTATGGAAAGCTGGGAAGCCCCCTCGCCGTTCCATCACTTTTATTTATTAAAACGACAATTAAGAATATTTGCTTTTATGGTTGTCCCCTACCTAAGATGATAGTGTCTGGCCAAAATCCTGATCAAGGAGAGTGTGGTCAGCAATCTCACCCTCGATCGCAAGCTCAAGAACTTGACCTTGGATTGATACCGACAAAAAAATAGTCAAGAATCCTAGCAGCAAATACCAAGACGCATCTACAACGTCATAGGAGTAAAAATATAATTATATGTCCCCTCAAATTCTCGATATAGCTGAAAATCTCTCTCTAACCACTTGCGGCACTATTCTCACCCTGGCAGTCTTAGAAACCATTCTATCGGCCGATAATGCCGTCGCCCTGGCCGCTTTGGTGCGAGAACTTCCCGACCCCAGACAACAACGCCAGGCCTTAAACTGGGGATTAGCTGGGGCATTTGTGTTAAGAGTTGCCCTGTTAGTGAGTGCCAGTTGGACAGTTAAATTCTGGCAGGTGGAGGTACTGGGTGCTATTTATCTGCTCTGGTTAGCGGGTAAGCATTTTTGCCAGAAATTTTTAAATATAGAAATAGAAGACCAAAATTTTGCCACTAATCTCGCCATAGAATCTTTTGGCCGTGTTATTGTTCTGATTGCTTTTACGGATCTGGCTTTTTCCCTCGATAGTGTCACCACAGCGATCGCCCTAGCCGATCGATTCTGGATTCTCCTGACTGGTGGTATTTTGGGAATGTTAGCCCTACGATTTTTGACCGGTTTATTTGTCAGGTGGTTGGCTGAGTTTGTTTACCTACAAGATGCGGCCTACCTGACGGTTTTAGCGGTAGGGGGAAGATTGTTATTAAAAGCTTGTCAACCAACCTATTTGCCGCCAGAGTGGATGGTATTGATGATGGTGGCGGTCTCCTTAAGTTGGGGCTTTTCTAGGCGTGTTGTGGTGGAATAAGTCTAGCAGCAAGGGATTTTCTCAATTTTTTAGGAGCGTGTCAATCGTTATACTCCGGGAGGATGGGCGACTGTGACATAATTTGGGACTAGGTACGGTAAGAGTCGCTAGTGAACCCCGTTAGCCTTGGAGACTTCCTTGCTAGACACCATTTCCACCCTATCCCCAAAACTAACAGCGATCGAAACCAAGGGAAATCCTCTCCCCAAAGTTGCCACTTGTTCCTCTACCTGTCGTTACTGTCGGTTTTATAAGTTTCAGGGGAGAGGAAATGGCTATTGTCAACGCTTGGGAGTCCCTGTTCACAGTCATTGGCGTGCCTGTCCTTTGATTTGTCCACCTTTCGCCCCTTCCTGGGAAAGGTCGGAAAATGGGCAATTTTAAGTAGTTATCTGGATTTTACCACCTGTATCGAGCAATTTTTTCCCCATCCCGCTCCGTGCGAGGATGGGGTTTTAATCGAAACCGATACTTTCCACTCCACCGCTATCGGGACTGGTGGCGACAAAATAGAGAATTCCCGATCCTAGACAGGCGATCGCTATACTAAAGCAAATAATCCAGACTTGAGCGGGTTCGTAGCTATTACTATCGATCGCTCGCCGGATGAGAAAATACCGGCGCGTGGCGATGACAACGATTAATAATCCCACCATAGCGAAGACAAAACCCAACAACCACCCCAATCCTAGTACAGTAGAAGATGCCGTCCGTAAACGCAAAATGACCAGACCAAAACCCATCAAAGCGATCGAGGCACGCATCCAAGACAGATAGGTACGTTCGTTGGCCGAATGATCTCGCCAGTAATCGGGGTTAAATTTCTGCTTTGTCTTTCGGGATTTAAACAGCATAGAGGAGTTCCTCGCAGGGAAGTTCAATAAAATCAAGTATTCTTTCTTATGGTTTTAATAAATTGTTTTTATCATCTAGTTTTTCGCTTATCTTTAACCAATTCAAGGGACTTAAGCAGATTATCATCCATAAATAGCGGAAGTTTACCGTCCCATCTTTCGATCGCTTTGTTCTGTAAAACTTCTGGACTTAAGGAATCTTGGAGAATGCGATGAGCTGCCGCCTCTCCTTGAGCCAGATTGATTTTTACTTCCGATTCTTTCAAGGCTTTCAGTACCATAAAACCGGCTTTTTTGGCTTCCTGTTCGGCAATTTGTTTGGCTTCCACCGCATCGGTAAAGCGATCGGAAAAGTTGACATGAACCAAAGAAATATCATCGACACCGATATGATAATTTTTCAGTCTTTCGGTTAAACGAATATCCACTTCTCCTTTCACCTCCTCCCGTTTAGTAATTAATTCTTCGGCGGTATATTTAGCCATAACTGCCTTGAGAATTTCCTCCACTGCTGGATCGATTACTCGTTCAATGACAGCCGCTTCATCGCCAATTTGTTGAAAAATAGTATTAACTTCTGATGCTAAAATATGCCAATTCAGGGCTACATCTGTGAATACTTCCTGTAGGTCTTTGGAGGAAGCTTCGGCCGCTATCTGTTGTTTTTGAATTCTCACACTTAGTTTTTTTACCGTGTTAACAACGGGAATAATCCCGTGAATGCCCTCATTAAGTATGTGATCTTGCACCTGTCCAAAAACCATTAAAACCCCTCTTTCTCCAGCATTAACAATCACGAAAGGATTAAAAATAATCGCCAAAATTAATAACAAAAAAAGAGATTACTTGGCCTAGCAAAAAGACGATTTTTAGGCATTATTGTTTAATAAATTAAAAATAAACGATAGGATTTGCTGTCAATTAAGATATAAATTCCTAGAATAATATAGATAAAAGGACTAATTTTATGTCCGTAGTTTGTAACCACTTTAGCTATCCTGGGATGGGTAATCAAAAAATAGGCTAGGGCGCACCAAATCCCCATCATGAGATAAAAAACTATCATGATAATTAAGACGTGCATCGGGGAATTATTGGCAAAAAGAGAGGTGTAGATACCAATATTATCGCCGCCGTTAGCCACGGTCACGGCGGCAACGTAATAGGTTTGGGAGGGAAAACGAGGAAAAAAGGAGCGATTTTTAGAATAATTAACATCTTCTCTTACTTCTTGAATGTAATCTTCATTTTCCCTTGACAAAAGTTGTTTAATGCCGATAATCAAAGGAATAAATCCTAATAGACCAATCCATTCTTTAGAAACCAGTAACCCAAATAGTAAACCGAGGGAACTAGCTAGAAGAATCAGGGTAAAACCGAGGTATTGACCAATAATCAGGTGTCGAGGTCGAAAATTAGCATTAAGTCGCGAGAAAAACAACATTAGCACCATCAGATCATCAAGATTTGTGGCCACAAAACTCGTCACGCTAGTAATTAAAAGGGTTACTAACCAATTCATAGATTAAAAAAAGAGATAATCCTTCCCATTCTAAATCTCATAGTGCCAGATTTCCTCCTCTCGTAAAAGAAGACGATGGACGGGAAGACGTTCCACGGCCCCCTGTTGTTCAAGATGATTAAGTGCGCGGGTAATTGTGACTCTAGTGGTTCCTAATAAGTCAGCGATATCCTGATGAGTTAAACGCACATCAATTAATTGTCCGTTACCGGTTTGTTTACCAAATTGATTGCCTAACCATGACAGTAATTTCAGGACCATAACATCAGTACGTTTGTAGCTACGAATAATACTTAGTTCTTGTGCTTGCTGAAGATGAGACAGCAGAATTTCTGCCATTTGATAACTCTCAACTGCGGAAAAGGAAACTGCTTGCACAGGACTAATGCACTCAACTTGATAGGGATTGACTCTCTCTAGGGTTTTGCCAACAAAACTGCCAGGTCCCCACAATCCCAAGACGATGAGGGTTCCATCTTCTAACCAAGTGGAGGTTTTCACGACTCCACTCTCGATTTTCCAGAAATTAGGATTTCTGAGCGGCAAAATTGCCCGATTATCAAAGTGCCAGCGATGGGGGGTTGGTGGTTGATAGGTAAGCGTCATGATTGGTAAGTAGTCGTGCAAAATTAATTTCCTAGTCGAGACAGGAGACGGGATACAGCTATTAGGGATCGGATTTGATAATTTTGGGGTAAAAACGATAATTACCCCAAAAAAGACTGATTTTATGCCCTTGCAAGCCCTATTTATTTCGGGGTGTTAGTCTTCTCCAGTTCCGTGGTGGCCGAGGAGATCAGTTCTTGCCAAGCTCGATCGCTTTCCTGTAGAGTCTGTTTAACCGCGTCGATGGTTTTTTCCACGCGAGTTTTCAGGAAAGGGGAAGCATTGTCTTTGAGTCGTTCGGTGTCGTCGGCTAAGATATCGATCGTCTCGGAGGTATTAACAAGGCTATTTTCTAGGGTAATAAGGTTGTTTTGCAGGGTTTCACTGAGTTTAGCCCCAGAATTGACCAATTTTTTCCCTAATTTGCTCACTTTTTCCCCTAGATCGTCAATATTATCTGCTAAGTCCTCTAGGTTGTCCTGTTGAGCTTCGATAATATTCTTGTCGAGAGAAGGAGCAGCTAGTTGAGCATTTAGGTCATCGATAGCCGATTTTGTCGCTTGGATGGCTTTTTCATAGGCAATTTGGGCATCTTCGAGAATTTTTGGCCTAGAAACCTCATTTTTTTTCTTAACTGGTTCCACCACAGTGCCGCCGGTTGCCGTTGCACGGTCGATGACGGCCAACTGTTCGGGGAGTAGCGGCAAGGCGATCGCATTTGCCCTTCCCCCTAGGAGCAAAGTGACAGTTAAGAGGAAAATTAGCAGCTGGAAAATTTGATTTTTGAGGCTTTTAAAGCTCTTATTTCGGTTGATCATATTTGGATTTTCTCCCCTATTCAGAAAAGTGGTTACTTCATCTAAATGCTATCACACAAAATATTTATTTGTTGTTTATTTACAAGAAATTTCATAAATAATTTATCATATTTTTGGCAGATAAATTGCAGGAAAAAGCATAAGTTTTTTGAACTAAAAACCAGTAAAAAAAGCTTTTATTCTCTCAATATAAATTAATTTTTTATCGCTTTTTTTATTAATGATGTGCTGAATTATCCGATGAATCTATTTCTTGATTGATCCGAGATATTTTCTTACGACCTTTAATATATTTGGCTAAAGGTTGTTTTTTCTTCAGTCGTTTAATGCCACTTAAAGTGCAGAGAGTAAAAAAAGTTCCCACGAGAACCATCTGCCATAAACCGCAGCCAGAAGCGGCCCCTAATCCTGCTGCTAACCAGATAGTCGCCGCCGAAGTCAAGCCTTTTACTTGTATCTTATTTAGTTCCCGATGGGATTGTTGTAGGATGATTCCCGCCCCTAAAAAACCGACACCAGAAGCGACCCCCTGAATAGTGCGACTGAGAGCATTAGAAGACGCATAACCCACATCTCCTTCCGCTTGTAGGGGAATCATGACAAACATGGCAGCCCCGAGACTAACGATGATAAAAGTTCTCAATCCGGCGGGACGACCGCCTCGCTGTCGGTTATAACCAATCAGACAGCCGACGGCCATAGCCATACTCAGCCGAAAAATAATCGTTTGCCAATCTTCCGAGTTAAAAAACATTGCTTAACCTAACAAATGAGATAAAAACTTCGCCTAACCAATCAAAGCCTTTTCCAGATCCCGCTTTAAATCGTTCCTATTCTCGATCCCGATCGATAATCGTAGTAAAGCTGGTGTTATACCTCGTTTTAAGCGTTCTTTTTCCGGCATTGAGGCGTGAGTCATCAAAGGGGGATAACAGACCAAAGACTCCACACCACCCAAACTTTCTGCCAGTAAAAATAATTGCAATCGCGAGGCAAAAGCCGTCGCTGCCGTTAATCCCCCCTTTAACCCGATGCTAATCATGCCGCCGAATCCCGACATTTGTTGACGGGCGAGACTATGCTGGGGATGACTGGGTAAACCGGGATAATAAACTCGATCGATCTTGGGATGATTAGCCAGAAAATAGGCGATAAATAGGGCATTTTTCTCGTGTTCCCGCATCCTCACCGCCAGGGTTTTTAATCCTCGCAGAACTAACCAACTATCGAAGGGACTAGGAACCGCACCGATCGCATTTTGGTAGAATTTAAGAGGCTCGTAGAGAAGAGGATCAGAAGTAATCACCGCCCCACCGATAATATCGCTATGACCACTCAGGTATTTAGTCGTACTATGGACAACGATATCGGCCCCTAATGTTAGGGGTCTTTGGAAGTAGGGAGAAGCAAAAGTGTTATCCACCACCAAAATTAGGTTATGTTTCCTGCTAATCGCTGCTAAAGCTTGAATATCGACAATTTTTAAGAGAGGATTGGTGGGGGTTTCAATCCAGATTAATTTAGTATTCGGTTGCATCGCCGCCTCAAAAGCGGCCAGATCGTTAATATCGGCATAGGTTGTGCTTACACCCCAATTAGTGACCACTTTCTCCAAAAGACGATAGGTTCCACCGTCGAGATCGTCTCCAGCAATTAGATGGTCGCCGTTTTTTAAGAGACTTAAAACCGTGGTAATGGCCGCTAATCCCGAAGCGAAAGCTAATCCATATTGGCCCTCCTCCAAGGCAGCCAAAGCCGTTTCTAGGGCCCGGCGCGTCGGGTTGCCGGTCCTGAAATATTCATCGCTTCCGGGTTGACCGATTTTTTCCTGTTGATAGGTGGAAGTGAGATCAATGGGAACCGTTACCGCCCCATGGCTAGAGTCTGGTTCTTGCCCCCCATGAATCGCCCTCGTTTCAAATTCCATTAATTTATTGTCCTATTAGTCGATATCTTCGAGGTCTTTAAACAGGGCCGTGCTGAGGTAACGTTCCCCGAAACTAGGCTGAATCATGACGATTAATTTATCTTCGTTTTCGGGTCTTTTGCCCACCTGAATCGCCGCCCATAAAGCGGCCCCGGCCGAGATGCCCGATAGTAGTCCCTCCTGACGAGCTAACCGTCGCGCGTAGGCGAAAGCCTCTGTATCATCGACGATAATCACCTCATCGATTAATTCCGGTCGGAAAATTGCCGGGATAAAACCGGCCCCGATGCCTTGGATTTTGTGCGGCCCGGGTGGCCCCCCCGATAACACGGGACTATTAGAGGGTTCAACTGCGATCGCTTGAAATTGGGGACGACGGGGTTTGATGGTTTCGGCAATACCGGTAATGGTTCCCCCGGTTCCCACGCCACCGATAACGATATCTACCAGGCCGTCGGTATCGGCCCAGATTTCCTCGGCAGTGGTTTCTCGGTGAATTTTCGGGTTAGCCGGGTTGCGGAACTGTTGCAAACTATAGGCGTTGGGGATGTTTTCGACTATTTCCTCGGCCCGGGCGATCGCTCCTTTCATGCCTTGGCTACCCGGGGTTAATTCTAATTGCGCCCCGTAGGCTTTTAACATCGCCCTTCGTTCTAAACTCATGGTTTCGGGCATAGTCAGGATTAAGCGATAGCCTTTGGCAGCGGCTACCATGGCCAGGGCGATGCCGGTATTGCCGGAAGTGGGTTCCACCAGAATTGTTTTATCGGGGTGAATTAGTCCGGCGGCTTCAGCGTCCTCCACCATACTGACCCCGATGCGATCCTTAACCGAGGCGGCGGGGTTCATACTTTCCAGTTTGACGACGATGCGGGCTTTTACTCCCTCTGCCACTGGGATTCGATTCAGTTGGACTAGGGGAGTCCGTCCTACCAATTGGGTGATGTCTCTTGCGATCGGCATAATCCCACTTGCTTTATACTTGTTGGCTATTTTTGATTATATATGTATTTAAGATGTTTTACAATACTTTTTAAGTCGGAGTACACTGCAAAATGCTGGTGTTGGCACCTCTGATCACAACGTCGGCGGGGATTATCCCTGTCGATTTTTTTGCCTTGCCACTTTTTTTGTATATCGAAGCACAATCGATAAAATCATCTTGGGAAATTTCTCTTAATTTAGTTAACTATTATTAGTATATAAAAGCACATCTCTTTAAATAACTTAAAGGAATTATTAGAGATATGAAAAGAGCGATACTTTTTCTTAGTATAGGGTTACACATTTAAGAAAGTTTTCTGAGATTTATCCTAAAAAATTATTTTTTTGCTGCTTTTTTAGGAAATAATTTTTAATAAACAAAGGTGTAAATATAGTTTATAAAATAATTCATGGCAAAAACGAAATATTACTGTAAAAGGGGATCAAGGCTAAATTCAATTAACAAGAATTGTTCCTCGATATACAAAAAAATCTGGCCAAGGGAGAGTAAAACTTTTTTCAAGGACGATAGTATAGTCCCAAGAAAAAAACTCCTAGATACTTTATCGGAAAAAATAAAGAAAAGCCAGAGAAATCAACCTCGATATTTTGCCGAAACCAATCATCATTATAGGAGATGAAAACTATGGTGTTAGATGCCTTTGCCAAAGTCGTTTCTCAGGCCGATACCCGGGGGGAATACCTGAGCGAGAATCAAGTCAATGCCCTAATTGCCTTCGTCAAAGATGGTAATAAACGCGTGGATGTAGTCAATCGTCTTTCCAGTAATTCTTCTGCGATCGTTACCGATGCCGCGCGTAGTTTGTTTTCAGAACAGCCCGTTTTAGTTGCTCCCGGTGGCAACGCCTATACAAACCGTCGTGCCGCCGCCTGCCTGCGGGATTTGGAAATTATCCTGCGCTACGTTACCTATGCCACCTTCACCGGCGATGCCAGCATCCTCGATGATCGCGCCTTGAACGGTCTCCGGGAAACCTACGTCGCCCTAGGAGTTCCGGGGGCTTCTGTTGCGGCCGGAATTCTCAAGCTCAAGGACGCTTCCCTTGCCCTAGCGGCCGATCCCAACGGGATCACTCGCGGGGATTGCAGTTCTTTACTAGCAGAAGTCGCTTCCTACTTCGATCGAGCGGCGGCGGCAGTTTCCTGATGCTGTGACTTTCTTCTCTCAATCCGATTAAACTTTTGTAGGAGCAATTCCATCAATGACCAAGACACCTTTAACCGAAGCGGTGGCTACTGCCGATTCCCAAGGCCGTTTTCTCAGCAGTGCTGAATTACAAGTGGCGTTCGGTCGTTTCCGTCAGGCCGCCATCACCCTAGAAGGGGTAAAAATCCTCGCCCAAAAGGCCCCCAGTTTAGCCCAAGAAGCAGCCAACGCTGTCTATCAAAAATTTCCCTACACCACCCAACTCCAGGGGCCGAACTATGCCTACGATGAGCGGGGGAAATCCAAGTGCGTTCGCGATATCGGCTACTATATCCGAATTATCACCTATGCCCTCGTGGTGGGGGGTACAGGCCCGATCGATGAATATCTAGTCGCCGGTTTGAGTGAAATTAATAGTGCCTTTGAACTATCTCCTAGCTGGTATATCGAAGCCTTAAAATACATCAAAACCAATCACGGATTAAGTGGGGATGCTGCTGTAGAAGCTAATTCCTACATTGATTATGTGATCAACGCCCTTAGCTAATTCCCGTCAACTTCACGTCAACATAAGCTCAAATCTCCTAAATTCACCTCGGGATGAGCGCCGAGGTTTTTTTGCGTCCGTCTAACTTGGTCGTCCTCGGGAACCTACCCTAACAAAAAAACCATCTTGGGCAAGATGGTTAAACACAACGAGTATAAACCGACAAACTTGACTTTAGACTGCTTTTTCTGGCCCGGTAGCGACGGGCAGATCCGTGGTACTGTACTCTGTCCAAGAACCCTCATAAATTCGCACCTTGGGATAACCGAGCAGATGTTTGAGGACAATATACTGTAAAGTCGCTTCCCGTCCGGTACTGCAACTGACGATAATATTATCCGAGGGCTTGATGTTGCGTTGGGCAAGAATCTTCCTGATTTCGTCTAAAGATTTCAATTTATGAGGATTTTTCAGGGATTCATCCGGATTATTCGCTTCCGTAAAGGTCGGCCAGGGTATATTTTTCGCCCCCGGAATATGACCATTTCTCAGCCAGATATCCTGTTTCCCCTGAAAAAGTTCTTCGGGTCTAGGATCGATAAAAACCACATCGGGTTTGCCGAGCAATTTCTCTACTTCTGCTAAATTTACCCGAATCGAGGGATTATCACGGACAGTAAAGCTCCCGGGTTGATATTTAGGGAATTCTTTAGTTACCTTTTGTTCGGAACCCTTATAA
>NZ_CAIP01000444.1 GCF_000297435.1 Microcystis sp. T1-4
GTGATAAGTAGCTGGTTATAATTAAATTAAAAATGGATTTTAGGTTCGATCCCCCCTTAGTCCTAGGGTTGATTCATAGTGGGGTTGATTCATAGTAGGGTTGATTCATGAATCAACCCTACCTTAATAAGGGTGGTGTCTGATAATTTTTAACGCCTACCTACTTATTTAACGATTTGCGTTGAATTTTCGTTTTTTTGCCGGTATTCTCGCCAAGGAAGTCCAGAAATCTATCTCTACAGACCCAATTTCGCCGCTAAAGCGATCGCTACCGGGAAAATGCGATGTTCTTGCACTTGAATGCGTTCGTGGAGACTGGTCGCGGTATCATCCGGGAGAATGGGAACCACTGCTTGCATTAAAATCGGGCCGCTATCTACCTCCGCGCGAGCGATATGCACAGTACATCCGGTCACTTTTACCCCCGCAGCTAAAGCTTGTTCCACGGCACGCACACCCTTAAAACTGGGTAGTAAACTAGGATGGATATTGATCACGCGATCGGGAAAAGCATCTAGTAATACCGGGGTGACAATTCGCATCCAGCCCGCCATAATTACCCATTTTACTCCGTATTCTTGGAAAGTTTTGACCAGGGCCCGATCGAGTTCTTCTCTGGGTTTAAATTGACGATGATCGAGAAAAACCGCAGGAATATTGTAGTGATCGGCTCTTTCTTTTACCTTGGCATCGGGATTATTGTAGATGAGGACAGGAATCTGGGCATTTAGCTGTTTTTTGGCGATCGCTTCCGCCAAAACCGCAAAATTGGAACCACTACCAGAAGCCATCACTCCTAAGGAGAGGGTTTCCTCTAGGGGAATATCGGCCAAACTGAGATCGGGAGAAATTAAACTGGGGGAAATTGTCATCATATTTTATAACCGAGTTCGAGTGCATTGCAAAAGCTATTGAGGCGATTCAGCAAAGCATTATAGTAAGAATAAGCATCATCCCGTTCCTCTTGGAGATAGGCATACAAGGTTAGCTCTGGCTCTGCAGCTAGGTGATTTTTAGGGATATCGAAACCGACTTCGGTTAGGCGCGTCGCTGCGATCGCAACTAGCAACGCCCCAATGGTATTAGACTCACCATTGTGAAGATCCCTCAGTCCGGGTAAGATGATCTCGGCCCCCGGCAACTCATTGAGATTCATGATTGTTTCTCCTCTGGTGGATATTGAAAACGTTCAATAAAGTTCTCGACTCTGCTTCTCAGCACATCAGGGTTAAGGGAGGGTGAATCGAAAAAATCCCCATACCCCTATCTCCCCTATCCCCGTTGTTTCAAACCGGTTTCAATAGCGGCAATTACTGTTTCTATGACTTTAACGCGGGCGAAATACTTATCATTTGCCGCCACAATCGTCCAGGGGGCGACAGGGGTGCTAGTACGGGCTACCATGTGATTAACTGCCACATGGTAGAGGGGCTGTTTTTCCCGATTGCGCCAATCTTCATCGGTGAGTTTATGTTGACGATAGGGGTTAGTTTGGCGTTCATTGAAGCGATTTAACTGTTCTTCGGGGCTAATATGTAACCAAAATTTGACTAAAACACAGCCTGAATGGGTTAATTGGGCCTCAAATTCGTTAATTTCTTGATATGCCCGCCGCCAGTCCATATCTTTAGCGAATCCTTCCACTCTCTCCACCAAAACCCGTCCATACCAACTGCGATCGAATATACCGATAGTTTTGGCTGCGGGTAATTTGCGCCAGAAGCGCCAGAGATAATGATAGCGGTGTTCTTCCTCCGTCGGGGCAGCAAAGGCAATCACTTGATAACTGCGAGGATCGAGGGTATCGGTTAAGCGTTTGATCGCACCTCCCTTACCGGCGGCATCCCACCCCTCAAACAGGACTAAAACGGGAATATTTGACTGAAAAATCTTTAATTGCAGTTTTCTTAATTCTACCTGTGCCTGACGCAAACGGATTTTATAGTCTTCTTTTTCCAATTTGGCACTTAAGTCCACTCTCCCTAGATAATCGGGTTCCGTGGGCAGTAATTGGGCTTGGGGTGGTAGATTGACAGGAGGTTCGATCGGTAATTGCCGCTGATCCAAAGCTTGAGCGATCGTACCGACTAATTGGGAGAGAACTTTTACCCGGGCCCAGCGTTGACAGTTGCCCTCCACCAATGTCCAAGGAGCGGCCCCCGTGCTAGTGTAGGTAATCATTTCCTCGGCTAAACTGGCATACTCATCATAACGTTTGGCCTGTTGCCAATCTTCTGGACGCACGCGCCAAGATTCTAGCTCATTTTCGGCGTATTCTTTGATGCGTGACTTTAATTCCTTTTGACTGAGGTGAATCCAGAATTTAGCGATCGCAACCCGATCATCAGATAATTGTCGCTCAAAGGTGTTGATATCGCGCATGACTAGGGGAATCTGGGAGGAGGGCAATTTGTTTAAGAGTCGATCCTCTAGTAGATGGGTGTACCAACTGTGATAAAAAATGCCGATACTGCCTTTTGCTGGCAGTTTTTGCCAAAATCGCCACAAAAACGGGTAACTTTCCTCTTGGGGGGAAGGGGTTAAAATTGGATGGACGGTAAAACCGCGAGGATCCATATAGTTAACCATTTTTTTGACTAAAGTTCCCTTGCCTGCCGCCGCCCAACCTTCCAAAACCACCACCACGGGTAATTTACATTCCCAACAGGACTTCTGTAGCGATCGCAGTTGTTCCATTAAATCTTTAATTTGTGATTGATAAGTTTCTTTGTCAAGGGAAAGAGATAGATCGAGGGGACTTAACATGATGGTCAAATAAAAGCAAAATTAGGGTATAAAGTTATAGACAAGTCAATTTCAAATAGGTATGATCGCGTGTCTCAAGTTAAACCTACCATTCTCGTTACTGGCGGTGCGGGTTATATTGGTTCCCATGCAGTTCTAGCGCTCAAAAATGCCGGTTATTCCGTCATCGTACTCGATAACTTATCCTACGGTCACGCCGAAATCGTTAAGGATATATTAAAAGTTGAGTTAATTGTCGGTGATACTAGGGATCGATCGCTGCTGGATAATTTATTTGCTAGTCGTGATATTGCCGCCGTCATGCACTTTGCCGCTTTTATTGCCGTGGGGGAATCGGTGCAAGAACCGGCTATTTACTATCAAAATAATGTTAGTGGTAGTCTGACTCTTTTGCAAGCGATGATCGCCGCCGATGTGAAGAAATTTGTTTTTTCTTCCACCTGTGCTATTTATGGAATGCCGAAGGAAATTCCGATGACGGAAAATCATCCCCATCATCCCCTCAGTCCCTACGCTGCCAGTAAGGAAATGGTGGAACAAATTCTCAGAGATTTTGATCCGGCCTACGGTTTAAAATCGGTGGCTTTCCGTTATTTTAATGCTTCAGGAGCCGATCCCAGTGGTTTATTAGGGGAAGATCACCAACCGGAAACCCATTTAATTCCCCTGGCTTTATTAACTGCCCTGAAAAAACGGGATTCCCTGTCAATTTTCGGCACGGATTATGATACTCCCGATGGCACTGCTGTTCGCGATTATATCCATGTCAATGATTTAGCCCAAGCTCACGTTTTAGGCTTAGAATATCTCTTAAATGGGGGCGAAAGTAATGTGTTTAATTTGGGCAATGGTAACGGTTTTTCCGTGCGTGAAGTGATTGAAACAGCGCAAGCGGTAACTGGTTTAGATATTCCCGTCATCGAAAGTCCCAGAAGGGCAGGTGATGCCCCCATTTTAATCGGCAGTAGTGATAAAGCTAAACAGGTTCTCGGTTGGCATCCCCAATATGCCGATCTCAAGGTAATAGTTGAACACGCTTGGAATTGGCATCAAAAAAGACACGCTTAACGGCGATCGAGTGCTAAACTTTAATCTTATAAGATTGAACAGTTCTATCAGTCGATAACAGTAAAAAACTGCTAGAAGCTGATAGTTTATCGCTATAGGCTTCTCCATAATTCTCTCGAATACAATGGTATGAATAACAAAATAATCTTAATATTTATAGGCTTGACTTTTTTAGCAAGTTGTGCTGATAGTAAACAGTTTCAATGTCAAAAAATCTATCGCATTGCCAACGAAGTGGCCCAAGAAACCAAATCCTTAACCAAGGGTCAAGGGACAGAAATTGACCAAAAAAGTTGGCTATTAGCCGCCGATAAAATCGAACAGGCCGCAGAAAATATGAAAAAATTAGCAGTGAAGGATCCCGAACTAGAGAAATATAAAATCGCTTTCGCTCAAGTTTACGAAGATTATGCTACTGCCACCCGTGAAATAATTCAAGTTATCGAAACTCGCAATAAAAACGGGGCAAAATTAGCACAGGAAAAGGTAAGAAAAGCGGGACAATTAGAAAAAGAAACTGGCGAAGCTTTTAATACCTATTGTCAAGCACAGTAAAGCAGTTATCAGTTATCAGTTATAAGGTGTTGGGGTTTTCGGGTATTATTTGCAATTTCCCCATTTCCCCATCTCCGTCAAAGCTGAAACCCTAATTACGAGAAAATCATATATACCTAAAAGGAAAATTTCATGGGCGATATCCAAATCCTGTCCAGTCTCGATAATTAACTTAACTCCATCGATCTCGATAATTAATTCCTGTTGCTCATCGATATAAAATTGACAATTAGCCAGATATTTTAAGGTTAAAAACTTTACTACCAGAAAAGAAATCCTGCTTATTTTTGCTTAAACTGATCCCTAAAGGTTGATAAAAAAGTTGACCAGATTTACCATCATATTCACCATAATTACGACTAATATTATGCTCTACCAACTGACTGGATCAATATTGATCGGTAATATGGGGATAAGTCTTAAATTGCCGATAGCGTTTATGAGTATCTCACGGTTTTTGATAAAGCATTGCTTGTCTGGACTCAATTGTTAAGGGTTGCTAGAGGTAATTTTATGGACAAGTCTGACAAAGTTTGATAGGCTTGTCAAGAAAATCCCTCGTCTCTGAGCATCAGAAGCCAGGAAACCGATCTCAAACAAGGTAACACAGACCATCAGGAGTTAACAAGCCTTGAATTACTCTGATTTTATATTTTGGTGGATATTAATCCTTTTTAGCGTTCCTTTCTTAACGGCACGCTACCTGGCGAAGTCCTTCAATCTCTGGCGAGGTGTTTTTGATGGAGTCGGATTAGCGGCACTTTCCCTAATCCTGTTTTATTACGCCAGTCGTACCAGTTTCCTCGTTTTCATCGTCTCCCTAGCCTTTAACTACATTATGGTCTGGCTAGTGCTGAAAATGAGCGGCTGGAAAAGGAATCTCCTAGCCACTATCGTTATCGTCATCGATATTCTCGTCCTCGCCTACTTCAAGTATTTCGGCTTTTTCGTCCAGGAAATCATCGGCTTATTCGTTTCCCTTCCCCCTAACTGGAAGGAACTTTCTCCGATTCCCGTGCCTAGCCAGATACCGCC
>NZ_CAIP01000443.1 GCF_000297435.1 Microcystis sp. T1-4
CTTCTCCAATTAAATAATCATTTCCTGCTAATCCATAAATAGCGTCATTACCAGCGAATCCATTAATCACATCATTGCCAGTAGTTCCTACTAAATTATCATTGCCAGCAGTTCCTTCATTATCAATAATGGTGAGGATTGCTGTATTATTATTTGGATCAATTGTTGTACCTGAACTTGGATTACTTAAGATTAAGTGAACCGTTTCATTATTATCAGCTAAGGAATCATCTTTAATTGGAATTGTTACCGTTTTACTCGTCTCACCTATTGCAAAATTAACTGTTACAGAATTAGTTGTAAAATCATCGGCTGATGCTGTATCTCCTGTTAAAAAACTTAAAGCAACATCCGCACTGACTTCACTATTAAATCTTCCAGTCCGAATCACAGTAACAGCAACAATAGATGTTTCATCTTCTTTAATACTAAAATTCCCTTGGTTGAAAGATAAAATACTAGGCTCATTGACAAAAATAGCTCCTTCATTTATCCATGTTGGATTATTGATTAAACTTGCAGTATGGGCGTTAACAGTTGAATCTACTGATGTAGTACCTGTACCTTCATCGAAATGGTAATAAGCCACCAATCCTGTAGAATTTGATGCGACAGAGCGATTAAAATTATTAGCAATTTCAGAAGCCGTGCGAGCAGTATTCCATATACGCACTTCATCCATACTTCCATTCCAGTTCCGACCTCCACCACCCCAATTTCCGAGACGCAAAAATTGACTTCCGTTATAATTGATTGAACCACTGTAAGGACTAGAACCCATGAGGACTCCATCTATATAAACCGAAAGAGAGTTTACGTCTTTTACAAAAGCTAAATGCTGCCATATATTGGGAGTTAGAACAAATCTGACACCTGCGTCTGGAGAACCGCTAACTCCAAGCGAATAATGATTTGTTGCACTCGCATCTTGCTGTACCACCCATCCAAGATGTGTTCTGTGATTATTATCGATAATATTGGCATATGTAACCTGTGTGTTTCCCGCTTTTACCCACATTTCTAAAGTAAAGTTTTGATAGTTAAACCACGTCCCTAAATCTGCCTGCTGATTCACCCCATTAAACTGAATGGCATGATCCTCAACAATCTTCACCTCAGCTGTATTTTGACTACCAATATTTGCGCCATTTGTAGCATTAGTCAAAGTTAAATTAATCGTTTCACCTGCATCATTAACCGTGTCAGTTGTAACAGGGATTGATACTGTTTTAGCCGTCTCTCCATTAGCAAAATTAACCACAATGGGAGTATTATCATAATCAGCAGCAGAAACCCCAAGACCATCACTTAAATCAACCGTAACGCTCGCTTCTCCACCTAATCCATCAATCCGATTAATGGTAACTTCTTTAATTCCTATTCCCCCTTCTTTTACAGTAAAATTCGGCTGGCTAAACACAAACGTCCCCGGAGTAAATACCCCAGAAGTAAAAGCTGCTCCACCTAAAATAGTCCCATTATTATCATTTCCTGCTAAATCAGTGACAGTATTTCCTGCATTTTCATTAAACGGCCAATATCCCACTAAACCTGTTTCACTTCCCGTTAACGGATAATTCATATCCGCTTGGATTTCAGCTTGAGTACGCGCCTTATTCCAGATACGCACTTCATCCATTTTTCCTGTAAAGGGATTCCAAACATTAACTTCTTTTCCAATTTTTACAGGTTCAGTATTCTGAATAGGAACAGTTACAAAATTATAACTTTTTTCTAAAACTCCATTAAAATAAAAATTAAACTGAGAGCCATCATAAGTCATGGCAATATGATTCCATTGATTTAGTTTTAGGGAACTAATACTATAGTCATATCGCCAATCTCCATAAATACCTAAAAATGAGAAAAGAACCCTCATTTCATTAGGAGCAATAAATAAACCATAGTTTCTGCTTCCTCCACTACTATCTTCTTTGGTAACAAGCGGTTGCCAATCTCCCTTAACTTGACTGGGATTCACCCAAGTTTCAATCGTAAAACGAGTCAGACTTAAATTTGAACTATGGGGAATACTTACATAGTCATCAGTCCCATCAAATAATAGAGAATAATCAGTACTCATAATCTACCCCTTCTCTTAGCTGTGATTCCAAGCAAAACCGAGCGGAGATTAGTCGGAAACTAACCTACAAAAATCACCCACACTTTTACCAGATAATTGTGACTAGAACTGTTATAAAAATGTCGAGCTTGACTACATATACCCAGTCAACGAATCGCAAATTAACTTTTTAGCTGTCCTAACACTATTATAGAAATCCTAGGGACAAAAGTTCAGTATAAATACTCAATCGCAACAAAAAGAAATAAACAATATTTTGATTGTTTATTTCAGTAGTCGTGCAAAATTAATTTCCTAGTCGAGACAGGAGACAGATGAACGTAGGTCGGGTTGAAGCATGAAACCCAACGCCCGATTATGTTACGCTACCGCTAACCCATCCTACAAATAATTGTGCCTCCCCACTTATATCAGGGATCAAGAAAAGCCGTCGTTCTACGACGGGGTTTTAAACCCAAATTTTCGATAATCTCGATCGCAGTAGCTTTGATCTGGCGTTGTCAGATCAGAATAGGAAAGATGCAATGCAATCCTTGCTATCAAAGTAATTTGAGTTCCAAGCTGATTCGGATCATCTTTCAATTTGACAACGCCTTTGATCTAGCCTACCGGACTTAGTTGGTATAAAATCACTATTGCAGACGTTTTAAGCGTTCTTGGAGAATTTGGGCTTGTTTTTCGGACTCTGCTAAAGCTTGCTTCGTTTTTTCGATTAAAGCTTCTGGAGCTTTTTCGACAAAGCTAGGTTTATTCAAGCGATCGCTCAAACTCTTGATTTCCCCTTCTACCTTAGCTAAATTTTTCGCTAATTTCCCGGCCAATACCGATATATCAACCAATCCGGACAGGGGGATGAGGATTTCTACCGTAGCGACAACACCAGCGATCGCCTGATTGACTTCCTCGGTCAATTTTGCCGTCAAAATTAAGTTTTCGATCTTGGCCAAGTCTTTTAAGTACACTTGTCCGCGTTGCAAAATAGCTAATTCTTGGCTGTTTTCTGTCTGTAAAATTGCCGTAATCGTTGCCCCCGGTTTAATCCCTGCTTCGGCCCGCAAATTACGCAACACCCGAATACTTTCAATTAATAACTCAAAAGTATTTTCTAAGTCTAAATCGATCAGAGAACTATCAGCTATTGGATAGGTTTCTAAAGCTAAAACCTGCTGATTTTCTTGGGTTAAATGATGCCAAATTTCTTCGGTAATATGGGGCATAAAGGGATGTAATAATTTTAATGTCCCTGCCAAGATAAAAGCCAAAGTTTGCCGGGCCGTGGCACAGGAAACTGATTCTTTATCCTTCCATAAACGAGTTTTTACTAACTCGATATACCAATCACAGAAATCGCGCCAGATAAATTCGTATAGACCTTTAGCCGCTTCTCCCATGCCATAATTTTCTAGATAATCTCTAGTTTTTTGCACTGTTTGATGATAACGAGATAAAATCCAGCGATCAGATAATTCTAAATTTTCTAAAGCTGGTTCTCCCAATTCTTCTGGGGTTTTTCCCTCCAGATTCATCATGACAAAACGGGAAGCATTCCAAATTTTATTGGCAAAATTTCGGGCAGCTTCTACGGATTCCGATTCATCGGTTTTACGGTTGTATTGCAGACTGATATCCTGTCCTGCTCCTGCCACTTCTCGGATTAAGGTATATCGTAAAGCATCGGTTCCGTATTTATCAATTAAAATTAGCGGATCGATGCCGTTATTGGCAGATTTAGACATCTTTTTGCCGTTTTCATCCCTAACTAAACCGTGAATATAGACATCTTTAAAGGGCATTTGTCCCGTAAAATAGCCCGCCATCATCGTCATTCTGGCCACCCAGAAAAAGATAATATCAAAACCGGTGACGAGGGTTGTGGTGGGATAATAGGTGTCTAGATCAAGGGTTTTTTCTGGCCATCCCATAGTCGAAAATGGCCACAATCCCGAAGAAAACCAAGTATCTAAAACATCGGGGTCTTGTTGAATAATTATATCCTCTCCATACTCTTGTTTAGCCTTGGCTAAAGCGGAGGTTTCATCTGGGGCAACGACGAAGGGAGTATGGTTAGTAATTTCGTTGTTAGTTTCACTGATAATATACCAAGCGGGAATTTGATGACCCCACCACAGTTGTCGAGAAATACACCAATCTTTTAGTTTAACTAACCAATCGCGATAAACTTTTGTCCATCTTTCTGGCACAAAACGGGGCGAGTTTTCCTGATCTAAACAGGTTAAAGCTTTTGTGGCTAAAGGTTCAATTTTAATGAACCATTGGGTAGATAAAAGGGGTTCCACGGGAACTTTACCTCGATCGCTATAGGGGACGCTATGGCGATAGGCTTCAATCTTGACTAAAAAGCCGTCTTCATCGAGTTTTTTAACAACATTTTTGCGGGCAACAAAACGATCTTGACCTGCGAATATTCCGGCATTTTCGTTTAAACTGCCGTCTAAATTCATGATATTAATAAAGGCCAAATTATGGCGTTTACCCATCTCAAAATCCTTGGGATCGTGGGCCGGCGTAACTTTGACGCAACCGGTACCGAATTCGGGATCCACCAATTCATCGGCAATAATCGGGATTTCTCGCCCCATTATCGGTAAAGTGACGGTTTTGCCGATTAAATGGCGATAACGGGGGTCTTGCGGGTTGACAGCGACACCAGTATCACCGAGCATGGTTTCGGGTCTTGTGGTGGCTACTTGAAGATAACCGCTACCATCGCTAAGAGGATAGCGAAAATACCAGAGATTTCCCTCAATATCCTTGTTTTCCACCTCTAAATCGGAAACGGCCGACCGGGATTCGGGACACCAGTTAACTAAGTATTGACCGCGATAGATTAATCCGTCCTCATAGAGTTTGATAAAAGCAGTACGGACAGCATGGGAAAGTCCCTCATCCATAGTGAAACGTTCCCGCGTCCAATCGACGGATACCCCCAAGCGTCGCAGTTGATTAACAATGGTACTACCAGACTCCTCTTTCCATTGCCAAGCGCGTTCGAGGAATTTTTCCCTTCCTAGTTGATAACGGTCGGTTTTTTCGGCTTTTAATTGGCGATCGAGTATAGCTTGTACTGCAATACTAGCGTGATCTGTGCCGGGCAGCCAGAGGGTATTTTTGCCGGTCATGCGCTTGTAGCGAACAAGTGTATCAATCAAGGAACTCTCGAAGGCGTGACCCATGTGGAGACTACCGGTAACATTGGGAGGGGGGATGACTATGCAGTAGGTTTCGCCGCCTTTTTCGGGGTTTGCTGTAAATATTTCTTGATTTTCCCAATATTGCTGCCATTTCGTTTCTGTGATCTTGGGATCGTATTGCTTCGATAGTTCCGAGGTCATGATGGGGGGATTCTACAATTCTTAGTTCTTTGTCAATTGTCCCACATTTGGGAGAGATCAAATTCCTGTTTAGTTGCTGGCTAAAAAATTTTAAGAGTCCTATTAAAATAGCTGTTATCTTTTCCTCGGCTAAACCTAGCTAATTTATGGTAACTTTTTTGTATCTCACCAGTACAATAATTGCTATAATCAATTGGGGGACTCAATCAATAAATTATGACCATAGCAACAGATAAAAATATCTATAGCTTTGCCGAATATTTACAACTAGAGGAAACGGCAACCTATAAACATGAGTATCAAGATGGGGAAATCGTACCGATGACAGGAGGCACTACTGATCATAATAAAATTGCTCTCAATTTTGCCGCTTATTTAAAATTTGCCCTCAAAGGACAGAAATATAATATTTTTATCGGTGACGTT
>NZ_CAIP01000442.1 GCF_000297435.1 Microcystis sp. T1-4
ACAGATAATTACTTAAGCAAAATTAATTACACATCCAGAGGCGGAAACTGTACGCTAAAGTAGTAGAAAGGGTCAATCCTCAAGAGGATGATGTGCGCTTCTATGGGATTTCCGAAGAAGCTGTCTCTAGATTGTTGGTGATGGGAGGTTCTCCTCCTCAACTACCCCCAAATCTCTACATCATCTAGCTTGTCCCCCAACTCTTGACTGAAAATCGATGCACCCCCTCCCCGACCTAAAACCCCGATTCTCTGGTTGAGGTGCGTCGATTGCTCTCCCAGTCAGGGTTCTACCCTTTGGTATCGGGACTTTTACCCCCCCCGGAACCACTTTTTAACCCTCTTTTTGCAGGTGCGTCGATTTGGGGGTCTGTCTTCCCCTCTCGATGAGACTTTCCAAGGGGTACTCCTTACCTATTAGGTCAAATAGGATTAGTTGGAAACCAGAGGCACCATTTACGTGGGGACCGTGACTATCCTTACCTATTAGGTCAAATAGGATTAGTTGGAAACCGCAGTGGAACCAGTTCTTTGTTCAAATCCTCCACCTCCTTACCTATTAGGTCAAATAGGATTAGTTGGAAACAACTTTTCATCAATCCCATCAGCCTTTACATTGTCCTTACCTATTAGGTCAAATAGGATTAGTTGGAAACCTTCTTGATGGGGACATCGGTCTTCAACATATCTACCTTACCTATTAGGTCAAATAGGATTAGTTGGAAACTTCAATTAATTTCTGGTTTTCCGAAACTTCAGGAGCACCTTACCTATTAGGTCAAATAGGATTAGTTGGAAACTGGTATAAAGCCACCATCATAAATTGAGACATATCATTAATGCCTTACCTATTAGGTCAAATAGGATTAGTTGGAAACCTGCTTTTGCAAAGACTCTTGCTCTGCCACAAGAGGCATTGCCTTACCTATTAGGTCAAATAGGATTAGTTGAAAACTTTTCCATCTTGATAATCGGTTATCGGTTCTGATAATCTCCTTACCTATTAGGCCAAATAGGATTAGTTGGAAACTCCAGGGATTTTATCTTCCCCACCAAAATTTATCTGCCTTACCTATTAGGTCAAATAGGATTAGTTGGAAACAATTTTTCTACCAAGAACTGCATAAGCTCTTCAGAAAAGCTTACCTATTAGGTCAAATAGGATTAGTTGGAAACTGCTCAACACTTCCCCGCTAGGATGATGCACAGTGTACCTTACCTATTAGGTCAAATAGGATTAGTTGGAAACATTTGCTTCATGGTCATCCCCCCTGTCGTATCCTGACCTTACCTATTAGGTCAAATAGGATTAGTTGGAAACGTTAGAGTCATTTTATCCACGGAATCGTATGTTGACTCACCTTACCTATTAGGTCAAATAGGATTAGTTGGAAACTAGAAAAAGGGTTTCTTTATAAACCCTTTTTCTGCCTTTCAATTTTGTCGAAATATCTATAAGTAGGTGGGTGGAATTAAATATAAAATGAACGTAGGTTGGGTTGAAGCATGAAACCCAACGCCCGCATGGGTTACGCTACCGCTAACCCATCCTACAAATAATTGTGCCTACCTACTTAGGACATTCTGGGCGCACGCGATGCGCCCCTACCATTGGCACAATAATAATATTATTATTGTAGGGGCGAATTGCATTCGCCCTCTTTAATTGGAAACCCTTTTTCTAATAAATTCTATCAAATATATCTTGACAAAAATCGATAAAAATGCTACAATTAGGCGTGATTGTTCGCTAAAACTGGAAACATGGTTAAGACAGTAATATGTTCATCAATCCGTTAGGATTCCTAACAATAAAAAGTCATGACAGTCTTAGAAATGCTCACCGTTCCCTTTTGCTCTCCCCTTGCTGGCAGCCTTGGCGAATAGATAATTAAAATAACTCAAATAGGACTGCCCTAGCAGTTCTTTCTAGGTAAAGTTGCAATTTTTAATCAATTGTTAAAATATTAAAAGGATGCTAAAGATAGCGGCTAGGGTTTCCAGAGTGAGCTATCCTAGAGATAGTACTTACTCCATTCTCCCCCATGCTCGATCGAGTTCTCCATAGTCGTTATCAAGTCCAACAGTTACTGGGAAAAAAAACTATCTTAGCTAGGGACAGACACACCACCCAGTTAGTTATCATTAAACTTATTTCTGTTCCTAGGGGACAAGGGAGTCAGTTTATCGAAGAAATAACCGGTAAAATTGCCCTATTGCGACAACTCTCCCACCCATCTCTCCCCAAATACCTCGATAGCTTTGAGATAGATTCATCCCAAGAACAAATCATCGCTATTGTCCGACCTTATTTATCAGCGCAGCCTTTAGAAAACTATCTTAACTCCAGTTATTTGTTAGCAGAACAAGATCTCAAACAAATTGCCAAATATCTTTTGGAGATTCTCTCCTATCTCCATCAGCAGGATGTCCCCATTAACCACGGCAATATTAAACTTAGTAATATCCTCTTTGATACCCAGTCCCATCGTTTTTATCTAGTTGATTTTGCCTTTGATTCCGATTCTCCCACCACGGACTTACAGGATATAGGTAAAAGTTTGATTAGTTTAGCCACGGGAATTAAGCATCGTTACATACCCGAAAACTTTGAACAAAAAACTAATCTAAGCGCTTTTTTTATCTATTGGTTAAAAAGATTATCAAACTCCCCCCCAGACTCTCATTTTCGTTCGGTGACAGAAGCTTTAGCCAGCTTATATAGTTGTCAATTGATCCTAGTATCTATTGGCAATCTGACCAAACCCTACGGCAGCGAAGTTACTGTTTATAAAACAGATAATCTCCTGCAAATAAAAATCGCTAGTAAAACCAAACAAAAGTTTTTCAATAATCTCAAAACCCAGTTAAGACAGTTTTTACCATCCCTATTCTTTGCGATTACCCTCTTAACCATAGTCGGTATTTATGATCTCAAACTGGTCGCTTTTTTAATCCCAATTATCCTAATTTTTCTGCTCAATTTAATCTCCTCTAGTTTATCTTGGCAGTTATGGAAATCTTTTTGGCAGGGGGAACTAGAGTTAAAAATTACCCCCAAAAAAGTTTCTCTCTACCAAAAACTCTGGGGGCTGAAATTTAAACTAACTGCCGATGCTGCTAGTTCCGAAATTTATAGTCTCATTCGTCGCAATGTCACCGTCACTATGCAGGGAGAAAATGTTAATATTATTCCTCCTTCTCTGGTTCTCGTTGCCAACCATCGAGAATATATTATCACTGCCAGTGAAGATGTTAGCGAAGCCGAATTAGATTGGTTGGCACAACAGTTAAGTGATTGGCTACGTTTACCGATTACGAGAATTTAAGGTGTATTAAGCTACGTTAACACACCCCAAATTTATCTATAAATTAACCGATAACATCTTCCGATTTAATCAGATGCGCTTCTAGGAACCAGAGACGTTTATCGATGTCCCGGGAAATTTCCGTATAGAGATCTGCTGTGTCGGCATCCCCTTGATTGCCAGTGGTATCAATAGCAGAACGAAGATGGGCGGCGTATAAGGCATAACGTTCGGCTAAAGCAACGATATGTTCACTACCATCGACGATATCAGCCGGATATTCCGGCAGAATCGAGTTAGCGGCGGCGATGCGCGCTGTTCCCAAAGCGGTTCCACCTAAAGCGGTAATCCGTTCTGCTACCATGTCCCCATAGCCTTCTAATTCCGTGGCCATTTCGTCGAAGAGGTTGTGCAATTGGTAGAAATTTAAACCTTTTACATTCCAGTGGGCCTGTTTAACCTGAGTTTTTAGGTCTAAACTAGCGGCAAGGGTTTGGCTTAGGATTTCAACCACAGCTTTGCGGATATCTAATGCTAAATCGATGCGGGTGGCGTAGTATTGTCCCGTGGTTTTGGTTTTGACTGGAGTGGCTACCATAATCTTTCTCCTTGATCAGTTAACAGAATAGCTGATTAATTATGCTCCTAAATGAGCTGCTAACTCTTCCGAACCGCCAATTAATTTGCCGTCAATGAAGACTTGTGGGGTGGTGGTATTGCCACTCATGGCCCGCAGAGAACGACTGGTGGCATCCCGTCCGAGGATAATTTCTTCGTATTGTAGGCCTTTTTCCTCTAACATTTTCTTAGCCCGGAGGCAGTAGGGACAGCCTACTTTCGAGAAAAGAGAGACTAAAGGCGGTTTTTTGGCTTCTGGGTTGATATAGTGTAACATCGTTTCCGCATCGGAGACTTTGAAAGGATCTCCCGGTTCTTCCGGTTCGATGAACATTTTCTCGATAACACCATCTTTGACTAGCATCGAATAGCGCCAAGAACGTTTACCGAAACCTAAGTCAGCTTTATCGACTAACATCCCCATTCCTGCGCTAAATTCGCCGTTACCGTCGGGAATCAAGACGACATTATCACATTCTTGGTCTTTTGCCCACTCGTTCATGACAAAGGTATCATTCACCGACAAGCAAACAATAGCATCTACGCCATTTTCCCGAAAAACTGGGGCTAATTCGTTATATCCGGGTAAATGGGAGGTGGAACAGGTGGGAGTGAATGCCCCGGGTAAGGCAAAAAGAACAACGGTTTTTCCTTTGAATAATTCCTCGCTGGTGATGTTCACCCATTGATTATTTTGACGCACGGGAAAGGTGACATCGGGAACTCTCTTCCCTTCTCGGTTTGGTAACATAATCATCAACTCCTAATTGCTAAGTCGTACTCATTTCGAGTTTATCTAAATTAAGTGTACTCATAACGACTATGAGTTGTCAACAAGTATTTATACTTAAATTAGTTACTGAAGGCAAGAGGCAAGGGCCTCCAAGAAAGAATCTGGCAATTCTCCCACCTAAAAAGAAGATTAGAAACTAAGTACATCAAAGCTTTTAGCTGAACAAATAAGGTTTTAGATTCGTCCGTTGTTATCAGTTACTTCTGTCTCCTGTATACTGTCTCCTGTCTCCCTTCTCCCCACTTCCCCACCTCCCAATTCATAATTCATAATTGATAATTCATAATTCCCACTTCTCCCCACACCCCACCCCTTTTTTTACTGAAAAATGATGTTTCCCTTCCTGAAAAAAAGCTATAAATGGCTAGGACTAGCGATAATAACGGTGATTTTGGCGATTACACCCGCCGTCATTGCCCAATCAACCACTAGCGCCATACCTCTGGCAAAAATTAACTGGTTACAGGCAATTTTTTTGGGATTCGTGCAGGGAGTGACGGAATTTTTGCCGATTAGCAGTACCGCTCATCTAAAAGCGATTCCCGTCTTTTTGGGTTGGGGAGATCCCGGTGTCACCTATACGGCAGTGATTCAATTGGGCAGTATTGCGGCGGTATTGTCCTATTTTTGGCAGGATTTAAGGCAAATATCCACGGGAATGGTGAAAGCTGTGGCTAGTTCCGATTATCGTTCCCAGGATTTTCGTTTGGCCGTGGGGATTATCCTAGGCACAATTCCGATCGTTTTCTTCGGTTTGTTAATGAAACTTTTCATTCCCGATTTAGATAATTCCCCCCTGAGAAGCATGACTGCGATCGCCTGTGCCTCTATAGTCATGTCTTTACTCTTAGGTACGGCCGAAAAAATCGGGAAACATAAACGCAGTTTTGAGACTTTGCGACAAAAAGACGGGGTTTTAATGGGATTAGCCCAAGCTTTAGCGCTAATACCGGGGGTATCTCGTTCTGGGTCCACCTTAACTGCCGGGTTATTCATGGGTTTAGAAAGGGCCGTAGCGGCGCGATTTTCCTTTCTGTTGGGGATTCCGGCGATAACTTTAGCCGGTTTAGTGGAATTTAAAGGAGTTCTCGACCAGATTAACACCAGTGAATTAATTCCCCTGGCTATTGGGGTAATTTCCTCGGCGCTATTTTCCTATCTTTCGATCGCTTGGTTATTAGATTATCTCAAAAAACAGAGTACCTGGGTTTTTGTCTGGTATCGTCTCTTTTTCGGGGTTACTATCCTGATTGGTGTGGCCTTGGGTCGTTTTTCCTGACCTTTTGGCATTCTAATTAATTTCTAAAAAATCTTGCAATTTTTGTAGATAAGTAGGGGCATCTTCTAACATGGGAAAGTGAGCAGTATTAGCCATCTCCACATACTGGATATTATTATTCAAATCCGCCGCCATTTTGCCCATTTTGGCGGGGATAATAATGTCTTTTTCCCCCGATACTAAAAGAGTTGGTATCTTAATCTCGGCAAATTTACCCGGCATAATTTCCACTGCTTTTTTACTCACAGATGTATAAATTGTGCCTAGGGCGGCCTCGTAATCTGCCGCTAAAAAATCCTCTAAAAAAGCAATTCTTTCTAATTTTGGGATCGATCGATGCAAGAATCTCGCCATAAATAATCGATCGGCAAAAGGTACTTTTAAAAACCAATCATAACGAAACTGTACCACATACTTACCGAATTTATGAAAGGCAGCAAAAGCCGCTTTATTATACTCAAAAATGCCATTACAGGTTAAAACTGCTTTCACCACTCTTTCGGGGTACATAGTAATAAAAAAAGTCGCCACCGATGCCCCCATAGAGTGACTATTGAGATAGATTTTTTCCATTTCCAAACTATCTAAAAACAAGGCCAAATCAAGGGCATATTCTTCTAAATCGTAGGAAAGATCGGGGGATTTTTCTGGCAATTTAGACCGACCAAAACCGCGCATATCGTACAATAAACAATCAAAGCGATCGCAAATTGCCGCAGCCGTCGATCGCCAATAGCGTCCCGATCCTCCCCAACCATGAATAAACACCATCACTGGCTTTTTTTGGGGAGATTCCGACTGTCGAATCCACTCGTAATAATGGGGAACACCGCGAACAGTGATTGTTTTATCGATTATTTGAGTTTTCATGATAGATGTCGTCTTCCAGATTATCCCAAATCTTAGCCAGTGCAGTTTCGCTGACTTTTTGCCAGAAATCCGAGTTTGTCTCCTCTGGGATGAGGGTGACTAAAACCCTAGTACCCTCCGGAATCGGCACGGATTCGAGGAGTTCGATCCGGCCTTCTTTGATGATCGCAGGAACGGTGTTCAGCATGGTTAACCTCGATTTTTCCCCTTAAGCGGATTCTTGACTGGGTAGAGAGGAAGGATGAACCAATAGATCTGCCGTGGAACGTTTTTCCACCATTTCGCGGGTGATTAAACAGCGTTTCACGTCCTTGCGCGAGGGCAATTCGTACATGACATCGAGCATTAATTCCTCGACAATACCCCGTAGGGCCCGGGCCCCGGTTTTGCGACGATAGGCCTCTTGGGCGATCGCTAGGACGGCATCAGATTTAAACTCTAACTGTACATTGTCCATCTTCAACAGTTTTTGATACTGTTTCACCAAAGCGTTGCGGGGTTGCGTCAGGATAGCGATTAAAGCTTCCTCATCCAGGGGTGACAGTGCCGCTAGGACGGGAATCCGACCGACAAACTCCGGAATCATGCCAAATTTGACTAAATCATCGGGAGTCATTTGTTTTAATAACCCTGCCGCTACCTTATCCTTACTAGCTTGGCCATCTCCCGGTTGAATAAAGCCCATGGATTTTTTACCGAGACGCTGATCGATCACCTTATCTAAACCAACAAACGCCCCACCGCAGATAAACAGGATATTGCTGGTGTCAATCTGAATACAATCCTGATAGGGGTGTTTGCGGCCGCCTTGGGGGGGAACATTGGCAATCGTTCCCTCTAACATTTTCAGTAAAGCTTGCTGAACACCTTCTCCGGACACATCCCGGGTAATCGAGGTATTTTCGCTCTTGCGGGCAATTTTATCGATTTCATCGATGTAGATAATGCCCCGCTGCGCCTCTTCCACGTCTAAATCTGCCACTTGTAACAGACGCAAGAGAATATTTTCCACATCTTCCCCCACATAACCGGCCTCGGTTAACGTGGTGGCATCGGCGACAGCAAAAGGTACATCGAGGATTTTGGCCAGAGTTTGAGCCAGAAGGGTTTTTCCCGATCCTGTGGGACCAATTAACAGAATATTGGATTTTTGCAGTTCGATGCTATCTTCTGGACTACCGCCACCGGCTTTTTGGGTTTGGATATCTTTGAGGCGTTTGTAATGGTTATAAACGGCCACAGACAGCACTTTTTTCGCCTCATTTTGACCGATAACGTAGTCATCGAGGTATTTTTTAATCTCTCTTGGTTTGGGAATTTGTTCCCAAGTGGTTTTATTTTGGCCCGATCGCCGTTTGTTGGGACGTTCCTCCACTGGGGCGACCGGACTGGGCGGTTCCATCAACTCCTCATCGAGAATTTCGTTACACAGTTCCACACACTCGTCACAAATATAGACCCCCGGCCCGGCGATTAATTTTCGCACTTGTTCCTGGGATTTGCCGCAAAATGAACACTTGAGGTGGGAGTCGTATTTAGACATAGTTTATTAATTTACAGGGAAGTAACGGGAACGGTAGGATCGGGCAGTTCGGGACGGGAAATCACCAGATCGATTAACCCATATTCTTTGGCTTCGACGGCCGACATGAAAAAGTCCCGTTCGGTGTCGTTGGCGATGCGATCGTAGGGTTGACCAGTGTGGTGAGCCAGCATGGTATTGAGTCTCTGTTTAATATAGAGGATCTCTTTGGCTTGGATGGCGATATCACTAGCTTGACCTTGGGCGCCGCCGAGGGGTTGGTGAATCATGATCCGGCTACTGGGTAGGGACATCCGTTTACCTGCCGCGCCACCACAAAGCAGGAATGCTCCCATACTAGCGGCTAAACCGAAACAAATTGTCGCCACGTCGGGGCGAATTTGTTGCATGGTGTCGTAGATAGCCAGTCCGGCATAAACGGAACCACCGGGGGAGTTGATATAAAGTTGGATATCTTTTTCGGGATCTTCTGCCTCCAAGTAGAGGAGTTGGGCGACGATCGAATCAGCGACCTGATCATCGACGGGAGTTCCCAGAAAAACAATTCTCTCGCGCAAGAGTCGAGAATAGATATCAAAAGCCCGTTCACCCATGCCAGACTGTTCGATTACCACGGGTAAAACGTTAGCTAGGGAGTTTCTCCCCGTGTTGGCGTAGATAGCAGGGCGACAATTACTGGTAATTGGGTAGTCAGGTGATCTCGATTCGAGCATAATTTTTTCGGTTCCGCTATCACAATCTTAGGGTTTTTGCTTGGCTGTGGAGCTTTTACTGGCAAATGTGTCAGCATCTTTAGCACTTCTGTCCATCTATTATGCCCTAAGTTTCCCCCGGTTGGCAGGAATCAGTTATCAGTTATCAGTTATCAGTTATCAGTTATCAGTTATCAGTTTTAGACACAGCAAGCCTTTTAGGGATTTAAAGAACATTTAAAAGGGGGTTTTTGGGGCAATTCTGAGTGTACTATCATGCCTAAAAGCCTGAAGACTCGTAAAATGAACTTGTTAATCCCGTTGAATTTTACCCCGTATTACGTGAACTAAAACCTGAAACCCTTGCTACAGCGCAAATTTAGAATTGCTGAGTTATCAGGGAATGGGGGGATGGGGGAATGGGGGAATTAAACTAATACCCCAATACCCCAACACCCCAACACCCCAACACCCCAACACGACTGCTAACTCCTTACGGTTATTCTTCCTCAGCCTCAGCTGCCAACACTTCCACTTCGGTGAATGCGAAGGTTTCTTCTGTTTCCTCCTCCTCGCTTGTTTCTTCCTCTAGGGAACCTTTGGGGACGAGGGTGATAGTAGCTTTTTCTTTCAGCCATGCCAGGGTGTTTTCCGCCAGGATTTCTTCGGTGATCACCTGCTCCAGACGCTGCATATCTATGTCGCGATCGGACAATTGCGCCATGATTTTGGCGATTTTTTCCGTTACCGCTTCGGCACTGACTTCAATGCCGGCGACTTTAGCCAATTCCTGCACCACCAGAGTCTGTTTCAGACTTTCGATCGCATCGGGACGGGTGCTTTCCCGCATTTTGGGAATATTATCTTTTGTAAACAACTGGTTGACATCTAGCCCCATTTGTTGGAACTGCATGAAGCTTTGGGTCAAAATATGCGTCACTTCCTTCTCGATCAGCGTCTCCGGTAAATCTAAAGTCGCACCTTTGACCAATTCCTCAGTTAAGGCCTCATAAATGCTGTCTTTGGTTTCCTTCTCCGCTTGTTCTTGGAAACGTTTCTCTAAACTTGCTCTTAATTCGGCGATTGTCTCCTGATCGCTGACTTCTTGGGCAAAATCGTCGTCAAGCTCTGGTAATTCCTTTGCCTTTAACTCTTTCATCGTAATGGTAAAAATTACCGCTTTTGCTGCCACATCTTCTTTGGGATAATCTTCTGGGAAAGTTAAAGTCATCTCTTTGACTTCTTCCGGTTTCATGCCGACAATTCCTTCCACCATCCCCTCGATAAAGCGTCCTGGTTCCATATCCACCCGCAGATCTTCGCCGTCAATATCCGGGATATCCTCGCCAGTTTCGACGGATTTTCCCCGATAATCAACGATCGCCACATCTCCCAGCTGCGCCCCGCGATCTTCCACGGGAACCAATGTTGCTAACTGTTCTTGACGCTCTTTAAACCAATTTTCCACGGATTCGGGATCATAAACAGTTTCTTCGGCAGTAACGCTCAGATTTTCGTAATCTCCGAGAACAATTGTCGGGGCCACATCCACGGAAACTGAAAAAGTCAAAGCTTTACCCGGTTCATAGGCAGCGATCAAATCCTCAAACTTAGACAATAGCTGGGGATTACCCAGGGACTCGATCCCCTCCTGTTTCAGGGCAGATTCGAGGCAATTTTCGATTAATTCCTCAATTACTGCCGCTTTTACCGCTTTAGTTCCCAATCTTTGCAGAAGAATCTGACGGGGAACCTTGCCGGGGCGAAAACCGGGTATATTGGCCGACTTCGCTAAATTCTTGACCACTTGCTCGTGGGTGTTTTTCGTGGTTTCGGCGGGAATTTCAATTTCTAAACCTATCTGACTGGCAGGAAGCTTTTCCTGAATAACTTTCATCGATTTTTCTAGCTCTTACGACAAGGAACGTTTATAATAGGGTGAGCGGTGTTTGCGCCGGCGCTGGATCCCTCCCGCTCATGATATTCTAGGGGAATAGCTGCAGTTGTTCCCCAAGCTGTCACAATCTTTTTATTTTAGCGGTCAATGGGGTATATTTAATTTATTCCGTCCTTGGGGCAGTTAAGCCCAATCAGAAAATTTTGCTGATCAAAGGCCGATGAATCCAAGTTTTAGAATAACTCGGTGGACAAAAAAGATTTTTTACTTTAACGATTTCTTCGGATCATTATCATCACCCAACTCGTCAGGAGGTCACACAATTTGAGTCAAAAAGTACGGGTCGCTATTTTAGGGGCCACCGGGGCCGTGGGAACGGAATTACTAGAGTTATTAGCTAGTCGTCAATTTCCTCTCGCTAGTCTAAAATTACTCGCTTCCGAGCGTTCTGCTGGAAAAAGCCTCGATTTTCAGGGCGAAAGTCTGCTAATCGAAGCGGTAAACGAGCGCTCTTTTCAGGACGTGGATATCGTTCTTGCTTCTGCGGGGGGGTCCACCTCGAAAGCTTGGGCGAAAACTATTGTCGAGTCGGGTGCGACGATGATCGATAACTCCAGCGCTTTTCGCATGAATCCCGAAGTGCCTTTAGTTGTCCCGGAAATCAATCCCGACAGTGTGGACAATCACCGAGGCATTATCGCTAATCCCAACTGTACGACAATTCTTTTAGGAGTGGCGATCTGGCCTCTCCACCAAGTACAGGCGATCAAGCGAGTAGTAGTTTCTACTTATCAGTCCGCCAGTGGTGCTGGGGCCCGAGCCATGGAGGAGGTAAAACAGCAAGCACAAGCAATTCTTGACAATCGGCAACCTCCCACTAATTCCTTCCCCTATCCCCTCGCTTTTAATCTTTTTCCCCACAATACCCCGATTAATGGTCAGGGGTACTGCGAGGAGGAAATGAAAATGGTCAACGAAACCCGCAAGATTTTTGCTTGTCCAGAGCTGCGGGTTAGCGCCACCTGTGTGAGGGTTCCCGTCCTGCGGGCCCATTCGGAATCAGTTAACCTAGAATTTAGTCGGCCTTTTTCTGTGGTGAAGGCTAGAGAAATTCTTCAGTCCGCTCCGGGGGTAAGATTAGTGGAAGATTGGGACGCTAATTATTTTCCCATGCCAATTGATGCTAGTGGTCGCGATGAAGTATTAGTGGGACGCATTCGTCAAGATATATCCCATCCTAACGGTCTAGAATTGTGGCTATGCGGCGATCAAATTCGCAAGGGTGCGGCTTTAAATGCCGTACAAATTGCCGAACTTTTAGTCAAGAAAAATCTCGTCGGTTCAAGATTAGCAACAGTTTGATAATTAAGCTATCGGCCTTCAGCTAGGTCAAGGCGATAATAATTAGACCTCTGGTAAAAATCAAAAATGGTTGTTAGGGTTAGGATCCGGTAGTCAGTAGTCAGGAGAATTAAGAATGAATAATTTTATGCAATTTAATCCTTATTTTTGCCGTTTTTGAAACCTCAAAAATTAATGAGGCAAGAGGTTAACTAGAAAAATAGCTAATTAATCGGATAAATAAAGGCTGATTGTTGAACGCTCAAAACCCGATAACAAAGACCGAATCTAAAACCTAATTTGTTAAGCTAAAAGCCTCGATGTACTTAGTTTCTAACCTTCTTTTTAGGTAAGCGGATTGCCAGATTCTTTCTTTTGCCTCTTGCCTTCAGAAGCTGATAACTGATAACTGATAACTGATAACTGATCAATGAGTGAAACAACATATTTTGGACGAGTAATTACGGCGATGGTGACTCCCTTCACCGTCGAGGGTCAAGTTAATTATGCTATGGTGGAAAAGTTGGCCGATTATCTAGTTACTCACGGTAGCGATGGTATAGTGGTCTGTGGGACGACGGGAGAATCCCCCACCCTAAGTTGGCAGGAAGAATACGAACTATTTAGTATTGTCAAAAAAGCAGTTAATGGTCGGGGAAAAGTGATCGCGGGGACGGGTTCTAATTCCACTTCCGAAGCGATCGAAGCTAGTCAACAGGCCGCTAAACTGGGTTTGGATGGTTCTTTACAAGTGGTTCCTTACTACAATAAACCTCCCCAAGAGGGTTTATACGAGCATTTTCTGACCATTGCCAAAGCTTGTCCCGATCTGCCGGTGATGCTTTATAATATCCCCGGTCGTACGGGTCAAAATATGACCCCAGAAACGATTATTAAACTGGCAGCAGTTGATAATATTGTGGCGGTAAAAGAAGCTAGTGGTAATTTAGAACAAACCTGCAAGATTTACTGTCATACTCCTGAAAATTTCGCTATTTATTCCGGGGATGATTTTCTCACCTTACCCCTGATGACCTGTGGTGCGGTGGGAGTGGTCAGTGTTGCCAGTCATCTAGTGGGAGAAGAAATCCAAGCAATGATTCAAGCTTTCTTAACCGGAGATGCGGCCAAAGCGACCGAGATTAACTTGAAATTATTTCCGTTGTTTAAAGGTTTATTCTGTGCCACTAATCCAATTCCAATTAAAGCGGCCTTAAATCTAGTTGGTTGGGAAGTGGGGGGTCTAAGACTTCCTTTATGTTCCTTAAGTCCCGATCTAGAAGAAGGATTAGCAAAAATTATGCAAGAATTGGCTTTAATCTAGAAAAATACTAGAAATTCTTGCTCACTAAACTAGGATTTTTTCGAGAAATAGGTTATAATGTTAATAGCTTAACTAGAAGAAAAATATAGTTTAGAACGGTCAGAAAGTATTGATATAAGTGAACTTAACTAGGTGTTATCCTCCTAGTTAAACTTAATTCCAACTATTCATTTTTTGAGATTTACCATCTACAAAAACCACCGAAAAAATCACCATAACTTACCATCAAAGGATACCTAATGAGTCAAGATAAAACCCAAGCAAAACTAAAGATCATTCCCCTAGGAGGATTACACGAAATCGGCAAAAACACCTGTGTTTTTGAATACGATGATGAGATTATTCTCCTCGATGCTGGTTTAGCTTTTCCTTCCGATGATATGCACGGGGTGAATGTAGTGCTTCCCGATATGACTTATCTAAGGGAAAATCGCCATAAAATTAAGGGTATGATCGTCACCCACGGTCACGAAGATCATATCGGTGGCATTCCCTACCATCTCAAACAATTTGATGTACCAATTATCTACGGTCCGCGCCTAGCGATGGCTTTATTGCGGGATAAATTGGAAGAAGCAGGATTAGCAAATCGTACCAAATTAGAAACCGTTGCTCCTCGGCAAATGGTGCGTTTAGGTAAATCTTTCATGGTGGAATATATCCGCAATACCCACTCGATCGCCGATAGTTTTTGTGTAGCAATTCACACTCCTTTAGGGGTAGTTATTCACACAGGAGATTTTAAAATTGACCATACTCCCGTGGATGGTGAGTTTTTTGATCTACAAAAAATTGCCGAACATGGCGAGAAAGGGGTGCTATGTTTATTGAGTGATTCCACTAACGCAGAAGTACCCGGTTATACTCCCTCGGAAGCTTCCGTTTATCCTGGGTTAGAGCGGGTTTTTAACCAAGCAACGGGACGGATTATGATCACTACCTTTGCCTCCTCGGTGCATCGGATTAATCTGGTGTTGAAATTGGCCCAGAAATTTAACCGGAAAGTGGTGGTAGTGGGTCGATCGATGTTAAATGTCATCGCTCATGCGCGTAATTTGGGGTATATAAAATGTCCCGACGATCTATTTGAACCCTTAAAAGCGACCCGCAATTTAGCCGATGATAAAATCGTCATTTTAACCACAGGCTCCCAGGGGGAACCTTTAGCGGCCATGACGCGGATTTCTAAGGGTGAACATCCTCATATTCGCGTGCGTCAGGGGGATACGATTGTCTTTTCCGCTAATCCGATTCCGGGTAATACCATCGCCGTGGTCAATACAATTGATCGCCTGATGATGCAGGGTGCTAACGTGGTTTACGGACGCGATAAGGGAATTCACGTTTCCGGCCATGGTTCCCAAGAAGACCATAAATTGATGCTATCTTTGACCCGGCCGAAGTTTTTTGTGCCAGTGCATGGAGAACACCGAATGCTGGTCAAACACGCTCAGATGGCCCAAAGTATGGGTATTCCCGCCGAAAATATGGTAATTGTCAAAAATGGTGACACGATCGAGTTAACTGGCGATCGCATTGGTCTCGGCGCGCCAGTGCCTTCGGGAATCGAGTTAGTCGATCAAGCGGGTGTAGTCCACGAACACATTATGCAGGAAAGACAACAGTTAGCTGAAGATGGTGTGATTACGATCGCGGCCTTCGTTAACGGGGAGGGACAATTAAGCGCACCTCCAGAGATTAATTTGCGCGGTGTGGTGACAAAAGTGGAAATCTCGCTGCTGAATCAGTTAATTATTCGGGCGATCGAACGCTGTTTAAGCGATCGCATCGGTGAATTTAAAACCGCCACGGGGATTCAGGATTGGGCCGGTTTGCGGGCCGAAATCGAGACGACTTTGCAGCGTTTAATCAAACGGGAGTTACAGAGTCAACCTCTAGTGATCTTCCTCCTACAAGCGGCGGCAACGGAACCAGCGAACAATCGTACTTATCGCCGCCGTCGTCCCGCAGCCACCATGGCCTCCTAATAGCAGTGAGCAGTGAGCAGTAATCAGTAATCAGTGATCAGTAAACAGTGAAAAGATGGCAAGAAACTGCTATTTAATACTGGTCACTTAACACATACTGCTCACTTAAAACTCAAATCTGATAACTGTTAACTTACCCACTGATAACTGATAACTGATAACTGATAACTGATAACTGTCATGTTCCATGCTGCCGATTTGCGATCGCTGCTGACCGCGGTTGCCAGGGGAGAAATTAACCCGGAGACAGCCTTAGATAAACTTAAACATCTGGCCTTTGAACCGGTGGAAGACTTCGCTAAGATTGACCATCATCGTCAATTAAGGACGGGATTTCCGGAGGTTATCTGGGGGCCGGGTAAAACCACCGCTCAAATCGCCCAAATTATCCATGTTTTGCGTCAAAATAGTCCCGTGGTTATGGCCACCCGCATTGAAGCAGAGATAGCAGCCCAGCTACAGGAACAGGTAACAGACTTAGTTTATTATCCCTTAGCTCGCATCTGTGCCATTGCCGCAGCCGCTCCAGAAAATCCCCCAAAAGGGATAATTTCCATCCTAACGGCGGGAACTGCCGATATTCCCGTAGCGGAGGAGGCGGCGGTTACTGCTCAATTATGCGGTTTTTCCGTGCAGCGTCTCTGGGATGTGGGAGTAGCGGGAATTCATCGCCTTTTGAATCATCGCCATCTACTGGATGCCGCCGATGTGTTAATTGTTGTTGCGGGAATGGAAGGAGCCTTACCAAGTGTGGTAGCGGGATTAGTTGATCGCCCGGTGATCGCCGTTCCCACCAGTATCGGTTACGGAACCAGTTTCGGCGGTATTGCTCCTTTGTTAACTATGCTCAATTCCTGCGCGGTCGGCATCGGTGTGGTTAATATAGATAATGGTTTTGGGGCTGCCATGTTAGCCGGCCAAATTTTACGCACGGCGGCCAGATTAGCCTAGATTTTCCCTCATCTCAGGCTGAAAATCCTATACAGTTGGTATAGGGATAAACTACTTTGAGAAAGAAGCCGATATGCAACTAAGTGAAATTACTCATCCCAACCAGTTACATGGTTTGTCAATCCGTCAATTAGAAGATATTGCCCGTCAGATTCGCGAAAAACACCTCCAGACGATCGCCGCTACCGGTGGACATTTGGGACCGGGTTTAGGAGTCGTAGAACTAACGATCGCCCTTTACCAAACCCTGGATCTCGATCGCGATAAAGTTCTTTGGGACGTGGGACACCAAGCTTATCCGCACAAACTCCTCACCGGTCGCTATAACGATTTTCACACCCTGCGCCAAAAAAATGGCGTTGCGGGCTATCTAAAACGTTGCGAGAGCAAATTTGACCATTTTGGGGCTGGACACGCCTCCACGAGCATTTCTGCTGGGTTAGGAATGGCTTTAGCCCGGGATGCCAAGGGGGAAGATTTCAAGGTAGTATCGATTATCGGGGACGGGGCTTTAACCGGGGGTATGGCCCTAGAAGCGATTAACCATGCTGGACATTTACCGAACACCAACATCATGGTTATCCTCAACGATAACGAGATGTCCATTTCCCCCAACGTCGGGGCAATTTCCCGCTATCTCAATAAAGTTCGTCTGAGCGAACCCGTCCAGTTTATCGCCGATAATCTCGAAGAACAATTTAAAAATCTACCCTTCTTCGGTGACTCCCTCACTCCCGAAATGGAACGAGTCAAAGAAGGAATGAAACGGTTAGCAGTTCCCAAAGTTGGCGCAGTGATTGAGGAATTGGGCTTTAAATATTTTGGCCCGATTGATGGTCATAATATTCCCGAATTAATCGCCACTTTTAAACAGGCCCATAAGGTCCACGGACCGGTTTTCGTCCACGTTGCCACCGTTAAAGGCAAAGGCTACGAATTAGCTGAAAAAGATCAAGTGGGTTATCATGCCCAAAATCCCTTTAATTTAGCCACGGGTAAACCGATTCCCTCCAGTAAACCGAAACCTCCCGCTTATTCCAAAGTTTTCGGGCATACTCTCACTAAATTAGCGGAAAATGACCCGCGCATTATCGGTATCACCGCCGCCATGGCCACGGGGACGGGATTAGACAAATTTCAGGCAAAACTACCGAAACAGTACATCGATGTGGGAATTGCTGAACAACACGCCGTTACTCTCGCTGGTGGTCTTGCTTGCGAAGGAATGCGCCCGGTTGTCACTATTTACTCTACTTTCCTGCAGCGGGCTTTTGATCAGATTATTCATGATATCTGCATTCAAAATCTCCCGGTTTTCTTCTGCATGGACCGGGCCGGTATTGTCGGGGCCGATGGACCGACCCACCAAGGGATGTACGATATCGCCTACCTGCGTTGTATCCCCAATATGACCATTATGGCCCCGAAAGATGAGGCGGAACTGCAAAGAATGGTCGTAACGGGGATTAATCATACCAGCGGCCCCATTGCCATGCGTTACCCCCGGGGCAACGGTTTAGGGGTTCCCCTGATGGAAGAGGGTTGGGAAGCTTTACCCATCGGTAAGGGCGAAATTCTCCGCAGTGGCGATGATATTCTCCTGTTAGGATACGGCACTATGGTCAACACTTCCCTACAGGTGGCCGAAATCCTCAGCGAACACGGCATCGAAGCCACAGTGGTTAATGCTCGTTTTGTCAAGCCCCTTGATACAGAACTTATCTTTCCCCTTGCCCAACGTCTTGGTAAAGTGGTGACTTTGGAAGAAGGTTGTTTGATGGGTGGTTTTGGTTCTGCGGTTTTGGAAGCTTTACAGGATGCTAATATTCTAGTTCCGGTCAAGCGTTTCGGGGTTCCCGATAAATTAGTGGACCACGCAACACCAGAGGAATCCTTCGCTGATTTGGGTTTAACCAGTCCCCAGATTGCCCAACAGGTTTTAGCGGCATTTTTTAGCCAAAAACAAACCGCTAACGTTGGTTAAAATCTCAAGATTAGCTTGGCCAGTTTTCCCGAAAAATTAGGGAAGACTGGTTTTTTTTTGGTCTAGATAGTCAATGAAGACTGCCGGCAATAAATAGTGAGGGGAACGAACCACAGAGACACAAAGGACACAAAGATCGATCACTACTATAGAAGTTAAATTTATCACACAAAGAATAGGAGAGTCCAGTAGCTTTAAGAGCATCAGCCATGAGTTGGTCATCAATGACAGTGTTAGTTCTCATGGTATCCCTAGTTGTGTATAGTAGATTAAACATCTTGCATAATTAATTTTTGAGGGTTCAAAAATGAGAAAAAAGGTTAAATTTTGTCAAGAAATTGCTTAAAGTTTTCTAAAGCCACTTGACTTAAAGACAGAATTGTGCATAGTAGAAGTAGGCGGAGAGAAGATTGGACGATTACAAGCAACTGAATTACCTATGGAAAACCAACTTTGGCAGCGAATCACCCTCGATTTAAATATCTGTCATGGTAAACCTTGCCTTCGAGGATTGCGTTATCCTGTTGAATTTATCCTAGAATTACTTAGTTCTGGCATGAGTATCGAAGATATTTTAGCCGACTACGATGATTTGGAACGGGAGGATATTCTAGCGGCGTTATTGTTTGCCACTCGATTAACTCAGGTAAAAAGCATCTACCAAATTGCACCATGAACTTTTTAGTCGATGCCCAATTGCCAGTTGGTTTAGCCCGTTTTTTGCAAGCTGCTGGTCATGATACAATTCATACTAAAGATTTACCCCAACAAAATGCCACGACAGATGCAGAAATTAACGCTCTTTCAATTCAACAAAATCGTATTGTTATTACCAAAGACACAGATTTTCTCGATTCATTTTTAATTAATTAGTCAAGAACCTTATAAGCTTCTGCTAGTTACTACGGGTAACATTACGAATGTTGAATTAGAAGCATTATTTCAGAATAATCTACCCCAAATAAAAGCACTTTTTACTCAACATTCCTTAATAGAAATGAGTCGCAACTCAATCATCGTTCATCAATAATTTTACGCGGGGTGCTGTGTATGGTTTCATCAGTTCATCTTATGGCTTCTGGCTGGGATTTAGCAGTTAATAACCGCAATGGTCAACTCGCTCTTGTGGTTGAGGTCAAGTGCAAAACCAACGTATCCCAAGAATGGGCGGCAAAACTCCGACGCAATATTCTGGCACACGGTACTTTTGCCAAGGCTCCCTATTTTTTGCTGGTCTTTCCTGACAGATTTTACTTATGGAGTAATGTTGGGGCTTTTCAGGAGCAGAGTGAACCTAGTTATATGATTGATGCCAGTCCCATTCTTCAGCCTTATTTTCAACGAGCAGGGGTAACGAATGACCAAATTAGTAGGCAAAGTCTTGAACTAATTGTTGCTTCTTGGTTGGGAGAGATTATTTATTCTGAAAAGCCGCCTGAAGCTCTCGATGATTCTCAGCGTTGGTTGATTGATTCAGGGTTGTATGCTGCTTTAGCTGGGGGAAAATTTCAGCGTGAGGCAGCGGCGTGAATATCTATGTTGAAACAAATTTTGTTTTAGAGCTAACCTTCGAGCAAGAGCAGTGTCTAAGCTGTGAGCAGATTCTGCAACTTTGTGAAACAGGACAAGCCAAACTAATTATTCCAGCATATAGTCTAGCTGAACCTCACGAAAAACTGACTCGTCAAGCAAAGAGTCGTCGGGAACTTCAACAGTTACTAGATACTGAGTTACGTCAACTTTCACGCACAGCTTCTTATGCAAGTCGGATCAAGAGTATTCAAGATATTGCTAGTTTAATGGTGCAAAGCAATGAAGAAGAACGACATCGTTTTAATAAATATCGAGAACGCCTCCTCAAGGTAGGAGAAATTGTGGCACTTACTGCTGATATTTTAATCGAAGCAGCATCTTATGAAAAGATATATGATTTAACGCCACAAGATGCTCTTGTCTATGCCTCGGTACTTCATCATTTACGACGTTATCAGCCACAGCAGGCGTGTTTTTTGAATCGAAACTCAAAAGACTTTGATAGTCCTGACATTGTTGAAGAACTGAATCAATTCAACTGTAGGATGATTCCCCGATTTGATCGTGGTTACAGTTTTCTTCAGTCGCAGTTATCGTCCTAGTAGCTGAGATCAAGCTTTTCGGTTGAGTTGAGCGCTTTAATACTTAGGAGAAAACTGCTCGATTCAATAATTTGAGCGAAACCCAACATTCTTTAACGACATCGTAAGAATCATTGATTGTGCCTCATTTCCTCAAGGTTTCCTTCCCATTTAAGCTTACCTTTAAAGGCTTTAATTTTCTCCTGTTGTTTGAGCCGAATCAAAGTCTTAAGACCCAATTCAACAACTTCTTGTTTAGTCTTTAAACCAGTAGCTTTAAGAGCATCAGCCATGAGTTGGTCATCAATGATAATGTTAGTCATCATCCTATCCCTAGTTGTGTATAGTAGATTGTTAATATACACATTATATAGGGTTTGCTGAATAAATGTGAGATGTAAGCAAGGTAGAGATTTTGTGGCTTTTCTCGCAAAACAGGTGCAAGATTGTGAGAGAATCGTCGTTCAAAATCTTGCGTCTTTATCGGCCTGCGTCCTGTAGGGGCGAAGCATTCGGACAATAACCTATCGGTGAAACTGTAGATTTTCTATCCGAATGCTTCGCCCGTACTTTTTGCCGCATACCCTATTTAGGAGAAAACTGCTCGATTCAATAATTTGAGCCAAAACCCAACATTTTTAAAGACATCGGTGCAGTTTCCCGCAAGTGTCGCTCATTTTTGATAGACAAAAGTTATTGCTGTCACCCCAAACACAACTTTACTGTCCCACCCGCCAAATTTTGATAGTTTTGTCAGCACTCCCACTAGCTAAATAGCGGCCATCGGGACTATATGCTACTGAGAAAACTGTCTCAGAATGACCGGTAAGGGTACGCAATTCGTTTCCCGTTGCTACCTCCCAAATTTTGATAGTTTTATCCTGACTCCCACTAGCTAAATAGCGTCCATCGGGACTATATGCTACTGACCTAACTACCTCAGAATGACGAGTAGGGGTACGCAATTCTCTTACCGTTGCTACCTCCCAAATTTTGATAGCACCGTCACCAATCCCACTAGCTAAATAGCGACCATCGGGACTATATGCTACTGATAAAACCCCCTCGGAATGACCAGTAAGAGTACGCAATTCTGTTTCCGTTGCTACCTCCCAAATTTTGATAGTTTTGTCAAGACTCCCACTAGCTCAATAGCGGCCATCGGGACTATATGCCACTGACCAAACCGTCATAGAATGACCGGTAAGGGTACGCAATTCTTTTCCCGTTGCCACCTCCCAAATTTTGATAGTTTTGTCACTACTCCCACTAGCTAAATAGCGGCCATCGGGACTATATACCACTGACAAAAACTCGCTAGAATGACCAGTAAGAGTACGCACTTTTCCCGTTGCTACCTCCCAAATCTTGATAGTTTTATCCTGACTCCCACTAGCTAAATAGCGGCCATCGGGACTATATGCCACTGACAAAACCACCCCGGAATGACCAGTAAGGGTACGCAATCCTTTTCCTGTTGCCACCTCCCAAATTTTGATAGTTTTGTCAAGACTCCCACTAGCTAAATAGCGACCATCGGGACTATATACTACTGAGTTAACCCGGTAAGAATGACCAGTTAGGGTTTTATCTAAGGGTGAAACCGAAGAATTAATCTTAGGAATAACTGGCGATTGTTTTTGAGTTACAACAGGCTGCGGATTTGGTGGTGGAGATGTTATAGTAGGAGTTATAGGAGGTAACTTTAATTGCCGTTCAATCTCATCCAAACGCTGTAAAATAACCCTAGTATTAGCCGGTCTATTCTTTGGCAATCTTCCCATCAACTCATCAATAAAATCCAACAATAACGGGTGAATATTTTCCGTTTCTTCTCGCCAAGATAAAACATCATTAACCGCATCATAAATTTCTAAAGGATGTTTTCCCGTTAATAAAGGCACAAAAGTTCGTCCTAAAGCATGAAAATCTGATTGAATCACCGCTTGGCCATGTTGTTGTTCATTGGGTGTATATCCGCGTGAGATAATACCTGTTACCTGTTGACCTTTTACCTTTTGATGATAGGTTTGGGTTTCTTCCCTTGCTGTGCCAAAATCAATTAACACCAACTCGCCACTATTCCGCAGCATGATATTAGGGGGTTTAATATCTCGATGCAGCCAATTCTGTTGATGAATTTTATCGAGAATTAAAGTGATTTCTCTCAGCCATTTAAAAGCCCGTTTTTGACTTAAACTATCATACTGGTTGAGCCACTGTTCTAAATTAATACCCTCCACTTTTTCCATAACTAAACAGTGTAATATTTTCCCCTCCCTTGTGGAATATTGAAAATAGGCATCTGCGCGAGGAACACCGGTGACATTTTGACGACTCAACTCTAATAAAACGTCATATTCCCGTTTAAATAATTCCACTGCCTTCGGGTCATTATTCCATTTTTCTTGTAATACCTTGAGGATTTTGGCTGTAAAACCCTCAAAAGCCTCATAAACAACCCCAAAACCGGTCGTATCACTCAATAACCGACTCACTCTATATTGACCATTTAACAACAACTCAGAGCCGCAACTTTGACAGTAACGAGTATTCGAGTTATTATTACTCGGATGGTCTGGTTGATAACAATTGGGATTAATACAGTAACAGGGTTTCATCTCGGCTATCAGTTATTTTATTGGGTGAATAATTGCAAGTTTTCCCTTACCTGTCTTTGAAGGCATTTTATCATAAGTAAGCTAAAACGGATTTTAACCGCCTATCCTTAGATTAGCTGTCTCGGAGTCTCGACTAGAAAATTAATTTTGCACAACTACTTAAGTGGGTGGGTGGAATTAAATATAAAATGAACGTAGGTTGGGTTGAAGCATGAAACCCAACGCCCGCATGGGTTACGCTACCGCTAACCCATCCTACAAATAATTGTGCCTACCTACTTAACTAACACTCCATTCAGAAAAATTTCGGCAATACCTTCGGCCATTTCTTGTAAAGCTAAGGGGGAAGCATTGCTATCTAAAATAGTTTCACTGGAAAAACCGGCAATTGCGAACATTCCTAGAAAAACTTGGGCGACAATTTTCGGATTCATGGGACGATAGATACCACGATCGATCGCTGTTTGAAAAAAAGCCTCGGCCACATCGGTCATTTTAGCAATTACCTCCGATTGAATTCGCTCTTTTAATTCGGGATGAAATTGTGCCTCTATAAAACAAACTCGCAATAAATCGCTATTTTCTCGCATTCTCAACACCCTACGTCGCATCACCTGCGCTACCGCTTTATAACTGCCCATTTCGCTCAATTCCGTCAGCAAGTCGGTGAGAATATCCACCCATCCCCTAGTGGCCACTTCGATTAAAATCGCCTTTTTGTTGGGAAAATAACGAAATAAAGTTCCTTCTGCCACATTTGCTTTTCCTGCTAGGTCTTTGGTCGTGGTTCCTTCATAACCCTTAGCGGCAAATAAACGTAAAGCGGCCTGTAGAATACGACTACGGATATCTTCTTCCCCAGAATTGGTCTCAGCTAGGGAACGTTGAAAAAGACTTTGCATAATCATTGACAGCTAGAACGGGATAGAGCCATTGTCATCGATCAAGTCAGGTGTTTGCTCAAATGCTTCATAAAATTTTGAGTAATTGGGGTTAGAGATTGTTCAAGGGAATGGAGTAACTTGGCCTTGAACAACGAGCGCAGCAGCATAAATAGATTTCCTCTAGGTTGTTTTGACGGAGATACCAGCAAAGGAATCTTTAAGAAATTACCCAAAATCCCTGCGTATAGGTATTGACGGCGCTAGACTCCCAACGTATAGATAAATACTGTTTCTGGAAGCCCATGACTGTGAGCTACGAAAAAATCACCCCACCGACAACAGGCTCGACAATTACTTTTTCTGACGGAAAACCTCTCGTTCCCGACGATCCCATCATTCCCTTCATTCGCGGTGACGGTACGGGGGTCGATATCTGGCCCGCAACCGAAAAAGTTATCGATGCAGCGATCGCCACAGCCTACGCTGGTCAAAGGAAAATCCATTGGTTTAAAGTCTATGCTGGCGATGAAGCTTGCGAAATCTACGGGACTTATCAATATCTACCCCAAGATACATTGACAGCGATCAAAGAATATGGTATTGCCATCAAGGGTCCCTTGACCACTCCCATCGGTGGCGGCATTCGTTCCCTGAATGTGGCTTTGCGGCAAATTTTTGACCTCTATGCCTGTGTTCGTCCCTGTCGTTACTATGCGGGAACCCCTTCCCCCCATAAAACCCCGGAAAAACTCGATGTCATCGTCTATCGGGAAAATACCGAGGATATCTATCTCGGCATCGAATGGAAACAAGGCACGGAAATCGCCGATAAACTGATTAATTATCTCAACACGGAACTAATTCCCGCCACTCCCGAACATGGTAAAAAACAAATTCCCCTTGATGCGGGTATCGGGATCAAACCGATTAGTAAGACGGGTTCCCAAAGATTAGTCCGCCGGGCGATCGAACGAGCGCTGACTTTACCGAAACCGAAAAATCAGGTTACTCTCGTCCATAAGGGTAACATTATGAAATATACCGAAGGGGCGTTCCGGGATTGGGGTTATGAATTAGCTAAAAGTGAATTCCGGGATGTGTGCGTTACCGAGATGGAATCATGGATCCTGAGCAATAAGGAGAAAAACCCTGATCTGAGCATCGAAGATAACGCCCGCATGGTGGAACCAGGTTATGATGCCCTCACGGATGAGAAAAAAGCCAAAATCTGCCAGGAAGTGACCAGTGTTCTCGATGCTATCTGGGAAACCCACGGCAATGGGCAATGGAAAGATAAAATTATGGTTAACGATCGCATTGCCGATAGTATCTTCCAACAGATCCAAACCCGTCCCGATGAATACTCGATCCTCGCTACCATGAACCTGAATGGTGATTATCTCTCCGATGCGGCAGCGGCGATCGTGGGTGGCTTAGGGATGGGACCTGGGGCGAATATTGGCGATACTTGCGCTATTTTTGAGGCAACCCACGGCACGGCCCCTAAACACGCCGGTTTAGACCGAATTAACCCCGGTTCGGTGATTCTTTCTGGGGTGATGATGTTGGAATACATGGGATGGCAAGAAGCGGCCGATTTGATTAAAAAAGGCATCGCAGCAGCGATCGCTAATCGACAAGTTACCTACGATTTAGCGCGTCTGATGGAACCTCCCGTTAATCCTCCTCTGAAATGTTCCGAATTTGCCGATGCGATTATCTCCCATTTTGGGGATTAATTTTCTGGTTAGGGTAGCCTGAAAACTGCCCTATTTTTCGGAAAATCCCGTAACTACCGAGGTCTTGACAAATTAGGAAAAAACCAGAACTTCCCCCTTGAGAACTTGAGTTAAAACTTGTAGGATGTTTTGACCTTGTTTTCTGGCCGTAGAAATTAGAGAACGAATAAATCCCCTTGTTCGCAAGGGCGAACATCCGTTTTAACGGATGGCTAACCCTCGCTCATGATTTCTTGGTTTTCGCCTTTCAGTTTTCGCTTCAAGAAAACACAGGAGCTAAAAGTGGTCGCCAAGCCAACGAGAGTAGATGGTTCGGGTATAGTAGTAGGAGGTTGCGACACACCCGTAACGGAGCCACTGACTACATGGCCATTAAAGTCACTGATAATATTATTGAGAAGAATTGTCCCACCTGCTGTAGTTAAGGGAGAGTCAAAAACTAAAGAGAGACTATTCAACCCATTTAACCAGTCAATTGCTTGGATTCCACTGACACTAGGAGTTGCCAAACTAATATTAATTACGTCAGCCGCCGTCAAAGTCAGTCCGTCAATCATCAGGTTACTGAAAGTAATATTAGGATCCGTACTGTTTTCATTATCAATGGTAAAACTTCCTGTAATCGCAGTAGCCGGATTGCTGTTAATACTACCATTATTAATCGTCCAGGTCAGTGCCTGGGCTGGCAGGTGAGCGGAAAAAGTGCTGGCTAAAATTGCTGTCGTGGCAGCCAGAAGCAAGTTGGCTGGCTTAGTCTTCATTAATTGACTCCTTTGTCAGATCGGTTCGATTTGGGTGGGTAACTAGAGAGTGACAAACCATTGAGGATGAGCGTCAAATCCCGTAACAGGATTGCCGAGATTATCTGTTACTTGAGCTAAGGCTTCAATGCCAGAAAGAATCTGATTACTATTAAAGCTCAATTGTCCGAAGTTTAGTCCACTTAGGGCAAAGAGATCGCCTTCAAGAGCATTGAAGTCGAGAATGCGATCGCTGCCATTCCCCGCTGCGAGGACAAAGCGATCGGCACCGCTGCCACCGGAGAGGATATCCAGTCCAGCGCCGCCGTCGAGGAGATCATATCCTTCTTCTCCATACAGTTTATCGAAATCTCTCCCACCGTAGAGGCTATCGTTACCGATTCCACCTTTAAGGATATCGCGTTGGTTGGAACCAATGATCAGATCGTCGCCACCGCCGCTTTCAAGGCGCTGATAGCCTAACTGGTTAGAGGCATCAAGGTAGTCATCTTGCTCTGTGCCTTGCGTGGTCCCACCACTGGGAGGAACAATGATAGGAACTGGATTGAAAATATGAAGGATGACAGTAGTGATATTAGAGTCAGCTAAACTATCATTCACTTTGTAGGTAAAGCTATCGGTTCCAACAAAGTCAGTATTAGGAGTATAACTGAAGGAGCCATCTGAATTGAGAGTTAGATTTCCGTTGCTGGGGTTAGTTTCAATAACTGCTGTTAGAGGCTGATTTCCAGTATCGGTATCGTTGTTTAAAACTCCGGCTGCTGGAATGTTGAGAGTGGTGTTGCGGAGGGTATTGTAGCTATCTGGATTGGCTACTGGTGCGTCATTAATTGGATTGATGGTTAGGGTGACGGTAGTGATATTAGAGTCAGCTAAACCATCATTAACCTGGTAAGTAAAGCTATCGGTTCCAAAGAAGTTAGTATTAGGAGTATAGTTGAAAGAGCCATCAGTATTAAGGGTTAAGATTCCTTTCGCTACCGTACTGACTAAATTAACTGTTAAACTATCATTTTCCGCATCAGTGTCATTGGCTTTAACTCCGGGAGTATTAATCGTTAAGGTATTGTCTTCATCGAGAATGTAGCTATCTGGATTGGCTACTGGTGCGTCATTAATTGGATTGACGGTTAAGGTGACAGTAGTGATATTAGAATCAGCTAAACCATCATTCACTTTGTAGGTAAAGCTATCGGTTCCAAAGAAGTTCGCTTTGGGAGTATAATTGAAAGAACCATCAGGATTAAGGGTGAGGATTCCCTTGGCTACCGTACTCACCAAATTGAATGTTAAACTATCATTTTCTGCATCCGTATCATTACCTTTGACTCCGGGAGCATTGATGGTTAAAGTAGTGTCTTCATCGAGACTGTAACTATCTGGATTGGCTACTGGTGCGTCATTAACTCCGTTAATAGTAAGGGTAACAGTGGCGGTGTCGGTGTCACCTTTGCCGTCGTTGATGGTGTAGCGGAAGGAGTCAGTTGCGGTTTTTCCAGCATTAAGTAATTCAAATTTTCCGTTGGGATTGTAATCGAAATTCCCATTGCCATTGACAGTTAACAACGCGCCAGAGGCAAGGGTAATTTGATTGCCTACATTAGCCGTATTGCCATTAACAGCAGTGACAGTGACGGGATCTCCATTCGGGTCGCTGTCAGCACCACTTCCGTTGTTAATTAGCACGTTGCCAGTTAAGAGGGTATCTTCGTTAGTGGTGAGTGCATCATCTTGAGCGATTGGCGGATTGTTAGTGGCTGTGATGATCGCAAAAGTTGCTGTTTTGGCTGCATCTCCACTATTTCCTGCGAGATCTTGAAGGGTGTTACTATTGACAGTTAATTGATAGTTTCCAGTCGTTGTGGTTAACTCTGTAAGTCCTTTAATTCGATAAGTTGTACCAGAGAGATATTCAACGGTAACAGCATCAGTAATCAGATTTTCGCCATTGTTGCGTCGTAAGGTAATGTCCGTATAGTCAAAAGTAGAGAGGTCGATAGCTTCAGAGAAACGAAGATCGATAGAATTAATTGGTGTAGCAATGGGAGTTTGGGGAATATTGAGAAAGTCAATTAAGGTAGGCGCGATAACATCAGCAAAGAGGTTAAAATTTGCTATGGTGATATTACCTGCGGGATCGATAATTTGAAGATCTAAGTTTCTGGTTCCCGATGAAGGTAACTGAATTGTGCTACTGAATTGGGTATTATTGACGGTTGCTTGTCCTAAACTTTGATTGAGAGTACGATCAATCAAGAAGACGCTTAAACCCGTTTCGCTAAGATCTCCTGTGAGGGTTAGGGTAGTAGTGTTAACTAGGTTTTGACTGTTGGGGGTGAGAGTTTTATTGCCTACTTTAAGGTTACTGGGTGCATCGGGTGGAGTAGTATCCATTACCCAAGTTTCTGAGGCACTTCCTATGCCTAAATTTCCTGATAAATCTTTAATTCCATTTCCATTAACCGTTAGGGTGTAATTTCCTTCAGTTTGGGTTAAGTTATTCAGTCCATTAATCCGGTAGGTTGTATCATTAACTGGAGTAATTGTGACGGTATTATTGATTAGATTGCTGCCACTGTTACGGGTGAGGGTAATATCTTCCCAAGTGAAGGAACTTAAATCAATCGCTTCCGAGAGGGTGACATCGAGGGAAGAAACGGGAATATTGCGAGGATCAATCTGCAAGTCTCGAATATCTGTAACAGTGGGTGGAGTATTATCTGCATTTCCAGTAGCAGTTTTAATCCAAGTTTCACTGAGTAAACCTGTCCCCAGTTTACCGTCTAAATCCTTAATTCCATTAGCGTTGACGATTAATTGATAGTCTCCATCAATGTTAGTAAGATTTTCTAAACCTGTAACTTGATAGCGAGTAGTTGAAAGAGGAATAATAGAGACAATATTAGTAATTAAATTTGTCCCATTGTTGAGGGTTAAGCTGAGATCAGTATAATCAAAAGTGCTTGCTTGAATCGGTTCGGAGAAATCAATAGTGATTGCGTTTACCGCAGTAGAACGAGGATCGGGAGTAACATCAATAATATCTGTTACTGTGGGTCCACCAGAGGTGTAAATAATTGTATAGCTACTGTTGCCAGCGTTAGCGTTGTAGTCAAGTAGATGTAGAATATTTTCGTAGATAGGACGACCTGTAGCGGGGAAAGTTCGGTCGGTTGTCCAGACGTTATCTAATTTAATAGACGTTCCATCAGACCGCAAAACTTGAGCTATTTCTAAACTACCATTACTAGGATCTGCTAGGTGTAAATATGTCCAACCACTATTGACATTGACGATAATTTGTGCCTGTTGATTGTTGATGGTTGCTGTTGCATTGGTAAGGACGTTTACGGGTGCAGTTGTGCCATTGCTGAAGTAGAGAATATCAGGATAGAAGTTAGCGTCAAAGGTATCATTAACTAAGAAGTCAGGTAAGTTATCACTATCCACATTAACCTGATGGGTGAGTTCGTGAATTTTGACTTCTTTAATTAGGGATAGTTCAGGTTTGCCGAGATCGTTAATATGTTCAAAGGTGGCGTTATATTCGGTGAATTTACCCTGTAAAGAAGATTTGAATAACCAATCAGCAACGGCGGTTTTTCCCGCTTCAATATTGCCGAAATTAACGGTTAAGGAGGGGGTAATGGATTCTGTGCCGATTTGAGTACCGATGATATTAAAATCAATCAGTAAGCCTTTTTCGTTGTCGATAATCTTGGGTTGTGCGGAGGAGATGTGGAGGGTTTTAGCTGTACCTTTACCTTGATTTTTGACTAGAATACCAAGAGAGAAGGGAACAGAGGGTTCAATTTCTACAGTAAAAGGATCATCAGCAAAGACATCTCGTTGATGGAAGTAATCGAGGTATAATTCTGCTTGTGGGAAGACAGTAACAGGAGTTGAAAGCAGAGGAACAGTGATATTATTGCCATTTTCTTTATAGCTTAAGCTGCCGCCGATGCTGTAAATAGTAGGTTCATTGGGTGCAGCGTTTCCTGTGGGAATAAATGTCCATTCTGCACTTCCTGAAGCGTTGGCTAATAGTGTTCCTGTTCCATCAACTGCGGTAAGGTTAGAAAGGGTAGGGTTAGTGATACCAAATAGATTGTTAACGGTGTTTCCTTGACTGTCTTTGATGTTGATAGTAACGGTGATATTTTCTAGGTTATTGGTGTCGTTACCATTGTCAATTTTTAATGTTCCAAGGAATCCAGAACGAGTCATGATTGCGTCTTGGTTAATTTGCAGTTTAACTTGAGCGCAGACTGAACCTTGATTACAAGAATTAGATTGTATCTCTATTGGAACACTGCTAACAATAGGACTAATAGAACTAACTTCACCATTTCCAGGATTAAATCCGCCATTCACGGGATTAAATCCAACACCACCAAAACTGATAGGTATTGAGGACAGTAATGCACAATTTCCTTCAACATTATTGATAGCAATTGGTGTAGATTTCAAGACTAGGTTTGACCCACAGGAATAGTCATAAGTTAAAGAAGCAGGAATTCCACAGGAAACAACTCCATTGCTTGTATCCGCAATTCTCGTAATTCTTACCGGAACAGTCATCGAACTTTTCGCACCTAAAGTTCCAATATTTTCAATTAAAGGCTCAATTTTATAGAAAGGATGTTCACCAAAATTCAACCGAACATCATTGGCTGCAATTAATCCATGATTGGTAACTGTCATGTCAACTTGCATCATTTGGCCGACAACTTGCAGGTTTATTAAATCAATTAATGGCGGGTCAATTGTTACAGTGGGAATGGGATTAGCAATACTATCACTACTACCATCTAAAGCAGGAACGTGCGTTTCAAAAACACTTTCAATAGTGATGGTATATTTATCTTCAATTTCTGTAGGAACAACTCGCCATACATATTTAACCGTTTGACGAGATAAGAAAGATTCTATATCCTCGGTTTCTCCTGCTTTAATTTGAATTGTTTGAGTGTAAGAATCGTGGCTTTTAGCTTTAACTTCTAATTGATAATATCCTTCAGAGAGATTATCCCAAGATACCATTCCTGTTGAATCTGTAGTAATGCGTCGGACTTCGTTTCCGGTAATATAATCTCGGAGAATAATCGTAGCATCTTTTAATTTAGGTGCAGATTCGGTAAAGAATGTCAACTCATCGACAACAGTAATTTGTAAGCTACCAACTGCATCGGAAACCGCACGGAAACTGAAAGGTAAAGACAAATCGCCATCATTTCCGACGACATCTAAGACGAGATTGCCGTTATAAACCGTTAGCGGTAAATTGGTATCAGGAGTGAGTAATAAAGTAACTTTGCTTGATTCTCCCGGATTAAGAGAAGATAGCTTGACAGGTGAGACTAATTTTAACCAAGCTGCATCAGGAAGAATGACTTGAACTTCTCCTGTTGCAATCCCGCCATTGTTTGTTACTTCAAATTCAATGGGAGTTTGTTGTCCTCGTAACATCCCATTACTAAGAAGGTTAGTATTAGCAACTAAATGAGGAACAATGCGACGCAGATTAATCGTAACAGGAAGCGTTGTGCTTACTCCTTCAGCACTGGTGAGATTAATATTAAAGGTGTCTTGAGTAATAGCTGAATTATTGGGTGCAGTAATGGTGTAAGTAATGGGTAAATTGCTATTCCCTGCTAAGGTATTGGCTGCATTAACTTGTATATTCCAATCTTGAGGCGCACCTTCGATGGTGTAAGTAATCCCTGTAATGGGAATATCCGTTAAATTTTGTAGGGTTGCTGTTGCATTAAAGGGTGAATCAGCATTAATTTGATAGTAAGCTCCGCCTGTGTTAAAGCGCATTCCTAAAAGTTTAAAGCTATCTTCGGCGGTGCTGTCTTCGCTACTGTAATTAGGGAAATAGGCATTAATTTGATATTGTCCCCCTTCTCCGGGTAAGGGTTGAAATTCCTTGACAAAGTTGCCATTTCCATCAGTAAAAGCGGTTAATTCGCGAACAGTCCCGTTATATTTAATGGCGATGGTGACAAATTCGTAGGGAACAGCAGAGTTATCACTATTACTGAAGGCTTTACCCTGTAAAATAACTTTGTTTCCTGTTACTCCAATTTCGGTATCAGTGGAAACAGTAGCACGATAGGCAGGAGTAATATTAATAGAGGTAATAGTGGTATTATTGTTTTCACCTAATCCGATCCCTTCGTTAATAGTATTTGCTGTATCGGTTTGAGCGATTAAATAGTATTGTCCGGGAGTTTTAGGGATAAAAAATGGGAGATTACGTTCGTAGAATAAGCCTGTGGGAATTGTTCCAGAAAATTGATAGTTGTCTAAAAATATATCTTTGTTGGTTTCTAAGGTGGTATCAGTAGAAAGATAAATTTTATCTGTCCAAGTACCCTTTGCTTCACTTAATCCTTGATTGACAACTCGATAGGTGAAGCTGCCTTGTTTTCCAGTTAATAAAGGTGTAGATGCACTTAGATTAACTATTTTTAAATCAGGGACATCAATATCAGCAACATTGATAGTATCAACCCCTTGACTAAAGCCTGTTGCTGTAACGGTAACAGTAACAGTTTGGATGCCATCAGGAATATTATCATTGACTGCATTTAAACTAAAGGTTGCTGATGCTTGGTTGGCAGGAATAATAACTTGATTGGGGACAGTTATTTCACTGGTATTATTGGAGGCGAGAGTAACAATTAAATCTTCATCAGTGATAATACTGCGGGTAATAGTTGCGGTTGCTGCGTTATTTCCTGCGTTTTCAGCAACAGTATCTTTATCAATCGCAAGACTTAAACTAGGAGTTAATCCGTTGTCAATAATGGTTAGAGTTGCTGTATTTTGACTGCCAAGCGTTGCGCCACCTGTGGGGTTAACAAGGGTTAAATTGACGGTTTCATCAGGTTCAGAGATAATATCATTTCTGACAGGAATATTAATAATTTTGCTCTTTTCTCCGTCAGCAAAAAAGATATTAAGAGAAGTTTGGGTGTAGTCATCAGGATAGGTTGCGCTTCCGCCGTCGAGATTAATGGTTGCACCAACAACACCCGTCAGTCTGCCAATGCGGTTAACGCTGACGGCAGCGATTGCGGTTCCATCTTCGCGTATAGTAAAGTTAGGTGCGCTAAATGCCAGTTGGACATCATCATCTAAGATGGTAATAATAGCATTATTTTGATTGCCAATAGTTGCGCCACCTGTAGGATTTGTTAAAGTAATAGTAAAGGTTTCATTACTTTCAACTTGAGTATCATTGATGATAGGAACAAAGTTACTTCCTTGACTTCCTGCTAATTGAACAGGAATAATTTTACTTATTTCATTTTCACCTAAGATAACAGTAATAGGTGAACTGAGAAAGTCAGAAGTAGTGAGATGAAGTCCACAGGCGCAGCCTTTGGCAGTACCATTAGTAAAGGTGATGGTTGCGCCGACTGTTCCTGTTTTGCGTCCCGCACGAGTTACGATGATGTCAGTAACGGCGGTTCCATCTTCACTAACAGTATAGTTAGCGGCGCTGAAGTTAAGCTGTACATCATCATCAAGAATGGTTAAAGTAGCGGTATTTTGACTTCCTAATGTTGCACCGTTAGTAGGATTTTTGAGGGTGAGATTAATGGTTTCTAGATTTTCAGCTTCGGTATCGTTGGTGATAGGAATAGTAACAGTTTTCTCGGTTTCGTCATTGGCGAAGGTGACGAGAATAGAGGTTTTATCGTAATCTGCTGCGGTAGCTGTTCCGTCAGTTAAATCAATGGTTGCGCTAACTTCTCCTTGACTGCCATCTGTACGAATTATTTTGACTTGATTGACTGGTGTTCCGTCTTCATTAACGTTAAATTGAGCGTTACTAAAGGCTAATATTCCAGGTTCTGGTACATCAATTAGGTTAATTATGAAAGATTGGTCATAGCTTAATCCACCTGAATCTTTACTACGGATGGTAACTGGATAACTGCTATTAGTTTCATAGTCTAATTTACTACCATCAGCGACAATTAATTGATTGTTATTGATGGCAAAGCGTCCCCCTGCATTATCAACTAAGCTGTAAGTAAAGGTGTCATTTACGTCAGGGTCAGTAGTATTTAGAACACCGATAACAGTATTATTGGGACTATTTTCGTCAACTTTATTGTTACTCAGTTGTAAGTCTGTGGGAGCATCGTTAACATTATTAATGGTAATGTTAAAGGCTGTTTCACTAGAAGTTATTGTTCCATCTGTAACCGTAAATTTAAAGTTATCGGATGTGGTTTCACTACCGTTATGTTGATAGGTTAAAAGACCATTATCTAAGTCAGCTTGGGTGAAAGTGTTACCTAGTTTTAAAGTAGTAGGAACAATTCCTGTTGTCCAAGTTGCACCATAAACTGTCCCATTATTATGATTGTTAGTAGAGTCTGTTACTGTATTTCCTGAACCTTCATTAAAGTTCCAATAGCCAACTAATCCGCCTTCAGTTCCAATTAATTGGCGGTTCATATCCGCTTGTATTTCAGCTTGAGTTCTGGCTTTATTCCAGATTCTAACTTCATCAAAAACCCCATAAAAATCTGCATCAGGAGGAACCCAATTACTTTTACCAATATACTGATTATAGCGAATAGTATTGACTACAGGGTAAATATTACCAGAAGCCTTTATTTGACCATTCCAGTAGATATAGGCATTGCCATTGCTATTAGTAACTGCGGCAACATGAGTCCATTGATTTTCAGGAAATATTTCATTGGTAATAATTTTTATTGTGCTACTACCTTGGTAGTTTTCCATAAACATTTGACCTGAACTGCCATACCAACCAAGTACAATATTATTATTTATTCTCCCATTTCCTAAATCAATAATTCTCTGCCAATAGCGATGAGAATCTTTAGCATAAACCCAAGCTTCAACTGTAATTGCACCTCCTATAGCACTAGCTGGTAAGTTTACATAATCACCACTTCCATCAAATGATAATGCCTTACCAGTCGAATTATTAAAAATTAACTGACCATTATCAGGTAAATCAGTTAAGGTGTAAATAATGTCTGTGGGTTGTTTATTCGTTTCAAAAGCTTTAAGGACAGTATTATTAATCAGTTTTGTTTGTCCTTCATCAAGAGTGATTCCCTGATTAATTTCGTTGTCAACAATAGTTAAAGTTGCTTTATCTTGTGTGCCAATAGTTGCGCCACTTGTAACATTTGTTAGAGTTATATTAATGGTTTCATTGCCTTCAAATTGAATGTCATCAACAATTGGAATAGTAATCGTTTTCGATGTTTCGCCGTTGGCAAATGTTACTGTAATCGGGTTATTATTGTAGTCATTGGGTGTTGTTGCAGTGTTGTTATTTAGGTTGATAGTTGCGCTAACTTGTCCATCAATGCCATTTGTACGATTGATGGTGACAACATTAACAGGTGTTCCGTCTTCATTAACGCTAAATTGAGCATTACTAAAGGCTAATATTCCGGGTTCAGGAACATCATTATCAACAATCGTTATTGTGGCTGCATTTGTTCCTAAAACTGCGCCACCAGTAGAATTAGAGAGCTTAAGAGTAAAGGTTTCATTCCCTTCATAACTAGAGTCATTAGTGATAGGAACAGTGATAGTTTTCTGACTTTCTCCTGCATTAAAAGTTAATGTTCCATTGACAGCAGTATAGTCTTCTCCTGCTTTGGCTGTTCCGTCATTGGTGCTATAATCAACGGTAAAAATTTGATGGCTAATTCCTGTTAATTTAACCGTGAAAGTTGCTTGACTTTGAGATTCATTAATGGTGGTATCAGCGATAGAAATGGCAGATGTTCCATTGAGAACTTCAATAATTCCCCGATGGAGTCCACCATAACCACTATTAGGTATATCATTCCAACGTCCTGAACTACCCCAATTAAAATGAACATAATCTTCATTTCCATAATTATTGGGTTCACCACTATTCCAATTGGTATAGGTAACAGGTTCACCATTAATCCATTTAAACACACCTTCTTGTGCAACATCATTTAAACCAATCCAAAAGAGTTCTGATCCTCCAAAAGCATTAACTAAAAATTGATTTTCTGCGGCATCATTAATAGTAACTAAATTCCCTCCCATTGCTTGCGCCTGTACCTGTGCATCTGTCCAAGTTGTCGCCGTAGTTAGATAATAAGTGATAGGAGTATCAACAATGGTTAAAATGGCTGTTTTTTGCGTTCCTAATGTTGCGCCATTAGTGGGATTATTAATGGTTAAATTTACGGCTTCATTGCCTTCATAAGCAGTATCTTTGACAATGGGTATAGTGATAGTTTTCTCGGTTTCACCATCAGCAAATGTTACTGTAATAGGTGCATTATTGTAGTCTAATGGTGAGGTTGCCGTCCCATTACTAGGAGTAACAGTAACGCTGACTTGTCCCTGAGTATTAATGCTACGATTTAGGGTAATTTCGGTGATAGGTGTACCGTCTTCTTTGACAGAATAATTAGGTTGACTGAAAGCGATTACACTAGAATCAGCCACATCAATTAGGTTAATATCAAAAGATTTATCGTAGGTTAATCCGCCTTGATCTTGCGTCCGAATAGTGATAGTATGCTTTTGATTAGTTTCGTAATCTAATTTACTACCGTCAGCGACAATTAACTGATTATCATTAATGGCAAAACGTCCCCCTGCATTATCAACTAAGCTGTAAGTAAAGGTATTATTGGGATCGGGATCAGTGGTGGTTAATGTGCCGATAACTGTATTATTGACACTATTTTCCTCAATACTATTCTTACTCAGTTGGATATTTGTCGGAGATTCATTAACATTAATTGTGTTAATTGTCAAGTTTTTTTGAAAACTTAAATTACCAGCATCAGTAGCTTTAATGGTGATGTTATGACTGGTATTTGTTTCATAATCCAATAAACTGCCATTAGCCACTTGTAATTTAGTACCAACCAGTTTAAAGCGTCCCCCAGCATCATCAATTAAAGTCAAGTTATGGGTATCATTGGGGTCAGGGTCACTAATGCTAATTTGTCCAATAATTGTATTATTAGGACTGTTTTCGTTGACGTTAGAATTAGTGAGTTGAATATTTTTCGGCGCGTCGTTGATTGGTGTAACATTAAGCGTCATTTTGGCTGGAGTAATGGAGAGGTCTTCGCCGTCACTCACTGAGAAAGTAAAATTAGTGTAGGGATTTCCATTTTCATTGAGATTAGGTTTAAACTTCAATTGTCCTGCATTAATCGTAGCTATAGTTACAAGATTCCCTTGAGAAAGTGTTTCCCCTGTATCAACTATTCCATTGTTATTACTATCAAGATAAAGAATGCCTTCAGTGGGTAATGTTTCTAGACGTATTGCTTGTAAACTATCATCTGAATCGGCATCACTAAAATTAAAGTTATTGGCAGTAAATACTAGGGTGGTATCTTCATCAGTAACTAAAGAGTTATCAGATGTAGTGGGAGGAGTATTAACAGGTTCAACATAAACAAAGTTTTGAGAATCCAGATTTAGATTGGTTTTTCCCTGAATAATCGCAATTAATTCATCAGGTTCTGTTCCGGGTTTATCGAGATATAACCAAGTATCTGACCCCGATATGGCGAGACGATAATTATTGATTTGTCCCTGTAGCTGAATAACATCAAAATTGACATCACAATCAGCTATTGTGGCATAATCCCCTGTTCCATTGGTCGTTGTGTTGCGATCGTCGTAAGCTAACCAATGACTATCACCTAGTATAATGCGATCGCTTCCAGTTCCAGTAACATAGGTATCTCGTTCGTTCAAACCAGGGATAGGGTTATTGGGGTTTACTCCAATTAGAACATCATCTCCTAAGCCACCATCAAGATAGTCATTTCCTG
>NZ_CAIP01000441.1 GCF_000297435.1 Microcystis sp. T1-4
CTTATAGGTTTATTCCTAATCAATTGCAACACCCTTTAATAATTCATCGATTTCTTTAGCCATTTCCTCTGTGTAAGGAGTGAGAGAAGAAGGGTTTTTAAAGGCATCTTCTACCAAAAAATCTAAAAACATACGCAGCATTTTATTTTTGCTAATTTTTGAGCCTTGATTATTACCACTTTTTCAATAATCTAATAAAGCTTTTCGGGGAAATATAGTTTTTAGTTTTGCCATAGCTATCACTTATGCTTGTCTCATTTACCCTACTCAATAATTATAGGCTTTATTTGGCAATATTTTCTAAGGGTAAGGCTAATCCGCAGCCCCAACGTTTGAGAGAAACCCCTTCGCTGGGGAACCAAGATTCCTGCCAATTTTGCCAAGATGGTAAGGGGTTTTTTAAGCGATAAACTGTTCCTGCGGGAACTGCATAACGTCCCCTAGATAAGCGCTTAACTTTATCTTTTCCTCCGAATCGATAACGATAGGTTATTGGTCTTTCGGTGTTGAGGGTTTCTAATTGCCAATCACTGGGATTGCGAGTTGATAGGCGATTTGTTCCCCAGATTGCGGCAGTAATGAGGGCAAAATATTGACCGACATCTTGATTAAATAAAGTTTGGAGATGGCTGCTTAGTTCAAGTGATTTAACTGCCACTAGATGGGATTCCCCACCAAAGCGATACCAGCCATTTTCTAGGGGTTGATTAGCTAAATAAACTAGACAAGCATCTGGATGTAACTGGACGGCATTTTCGAGGAATAATTCCCCGGTTTTTACCTTTCTTTGCTCCTCTAACAAACGCGGATGGAGATGGGGATGATATTGCCACGGAGAACCATAGGCTTTTTGAGGATTATACCATTGGTTGATAGGAATCCAACTATCTCGATCGAATTTTCCCTCAATTTGTTTACTGTCTTTCTCTTGCCATTTTTCTTGCCATGTTAAGGTGTGTTGAATTTTTCCATTGTCGTTATTTTCTTGGTCTTGAAAATAATTTGCGAGGGGTTTTTTAGCCAAATAAATAAAGGGAGTGGGGACAAAAAAGTTATCTGGTTGTTCACTGTTTGCCCAAAAAGGGCCGGCAATTTGTAAATCGCGAATATTGGTGGGATTGCTGTGAGCAAATAGTCCCGAAACTGTGGCAGCAGTGGGGGGAAAACGATTTCCTGAACGTCCAACTAGATTTTCTGGAGACAGAAACGGACCGGCGCTACCGTAGAGAAATCCCAAAGGTTTAATTATGATCAGATGTTGCAGCATTTTTCTATGTTTAGGTGAGATGATTGGCCACTTTTGAGAGGTTAATTACCCAGTTATTTTTGTCTTGGTGAGAGGTGGTATCGATGGGTATATTTTGATTAAAATAAAGGTTAAAAACTGCATTGGCAATATCGTGATTATCATCGGTAAAAGCGCGGCGATTTTCTAAAGTTGCTATATCATTATAGAAATGTGTCCAGTTTTTTCCTTCACTGCGATCGCAATAATTATCGAGGATATCTTTTAAGTTTTCCCAGGGACAAACCCACTCTAAATAGTTACCACTGTTAAAAAGAATTCGCACCGCGAGACGATTTTTACCTTGATTTTTAGCGGATTTTTCTGCTTCTCGACATTGTTGTAATATGTCACGCTGAGGAACTCCTGAAGCTGCCCAAACAAAACCGACGCTAACAGTTATATCCTGAGAATAACCGTGTTTTGGCCAGATTTCTCGATGAAATTGATCAAACCAATATAGACAATCTTGTAGGGTTAATTTTAGTTCGGATTTTTGTGGAAACAAAACCCCGAGAAAGTCATCTCCTCCTCCATAAATAATGCGACCAAAGTTAAGATAATTTTCTAGTTCTTCTCCCCATTGTCGCATTCTTTGACTAAATTCTTTTCTTGAGGATATGGACAGATTTTTTAGGTAATTTCCCATCCCGTCACCGTCCCCTTGAAACCATCCTGTATAGGATTTTTCCTCGTAGCGATTTAGTTCCACAAATTTTTTAGGAAGTTCTAGGTTTAAAGGCTTGCCAATATCATATAATGTAATCATTCTTTTGACTAATTCGGGAATGCTAAGACGTTCGGTTTCATCGAGGATAGCATTAGAAAGTTTTTGACTTAATTGTTGATAAAATTCAGTGATTTGCTGATTTTGTTGGGAAATACTAGAATATAAAGGATGGGTTTGATCCGTCATTCCATACCAAACAATGGCATCGGAACCCGATAAGCTAGAACTTTCTCCTTGCCAATTAATTCTCGTCCAATCTCGTTGATATTTTTTCTGTTGCAGACTTTTAAACGCACAATCGATCGAGTCCTCTTGCGCCCAGAAGAATTCCCAAGTATGATTAATCCATAGGTTCCATTCTCGTCGCCAAGTATAATTGTATTGTGGTAAATTTTGTTCAATCCAAACCCGACACTTATTAACCACTTTTTGCCATGCGTCATCGAAGACTTGTTCGGCTTCTTTTTTGGGAAAATTACCCGCGATTAAGATTTGGTTGGGAGTTCCTCTTTTAACGTCAATTAAAGCGGGAGAAATAAGGCTACATTCAGGATATTTATCCGCTGCCTGACAGATAGCATCGGCAAGATAGGATAATAAAAAAGAACCACCGTATAAGTCCCTTAGTTTACGCGATTTTTCGATGAATCCTTGCACAGGAGCAAAGGTAATTACAGTATAGTTCATTTTATCTTTATTGTCCTCGATAAAGTTTAAATTCCTGAAGATTAATAAGATTTCTGTAGGTAGAATTTTCGTATTGAGTTAGGAGAATTGGCCAGTATTGTTGAACGGCCATTCCGACAAGTATTCCCAAAGTTATAGGCATGGAATAAACTAGCTTAATCTCTTGATAGTTTTTTTGTTGAGCGATGTTGATAGTTTTAAAAATTTCTCTAGAATATTGTAGCCAATCTTCATTTTTTTCAATTGTACCACTGCCTTTACTTTTCAGATAAATTAAATCGCCGTAGTTTTCAATACTCTGATCATTAAGATTAATTTTATGGGAAGAAACATCGATGGCTATAGTTACTCTATCTTGACCTTTTTCGGTGACAACACGCTCAAATTTTTCGTATTCCTTAATATCTTCTTTAAGTTTGCGATCGCTAATTTCCACCACAGGATAATAACTATCAGAAGATTTATTATATTGAAAGATTTTTACTCCTTCGGTAGCGAGAATAGTACCGACCATAATAGCGACGCTAATCGGACCGATATAGGCAAGATAAATAATAGTATTTTGGGGAGTTTTTTTCTTAAGTTTCTCTAGATTATAGCGTAGTATTTGCAGAAAAGCTCTCAGCATTTCTTGATCATAAATATCACAGGAGTAGTTAAAAATTAAGTCTGTTTCGCTAATATTGAGATACTGGTCAAGATTATTTTGATGATCTTTGTATTTATTTTCTGTTTCGATGATATTAAAAAGCGATTGCAGAGCCTTATTACTATCGGCAGGATTAGCAATTTTAATCACTATCGGTAGAGGAATCGCCTGATGTTTATAGAGGTCGTATTTCTGAGATTCTAGCCAGATACCGATGATAACTAGAGCCAAAGTAATCAGAAAAATTAGATAATATCCCTGGCCAAATTGATCGGCAATTAGTGCCAAAATAGCGGCGATGGCTAATGCTGCATTGGTGAGGGGATTAAAGATAATATTATAGGGATATTGACGCAGATTACCCAGGACATTTTTAAGAGATTTCAGCATAACTTTACTAGAGATTTAGGGCATAATATCGAGAAGACACAGAGACAATTCGGGAAAAACTGCCGAACTAATGCGCTCATAAAGACGATATAATTTTTGTTGATATTCATCACCTTCTAGCTGATAAATAGTCAAAGTAGGCTGTTTGGGTTTACCGATAAAAGAGATGCCACCCAATCCACGAAAATCGACAATCCAATATTCAGCAATACCTAAAGATGAGTATTCTTCAACTTTGCGTGCATAATCATCTTGCCAATTACTACTAACCACTTCTACCACTAATTTAATTGCTGGGGAGCTAGTTAAAATTGGTTGTTTTTCCCAGAGAGGTTCGGTGCTAAAGTCCACTTCATCCAAAATGATGACATCGGGACGTAAAGCAGTAGCTTGACCGGATTCTGGACGGAGCAAACAGTTTTTAGGAATTGTCCAGAGTAGATGTAATCGCAAGATTTCTCCCCACAGTCTTCCTGCGATTTTTCCCGCTACGGATTCCTGAGGTCCAGTGGGTTCCAAGTCTCGCAACTCCCCGTCAATTAATTGATAGCGTGGGTCATCTCCATACTGGTTTAAAAAGTCTTCAAAAGTGAATAATTTAGGAGATAGGTAGGTCATGATTTTTATCGGATTAGACCTAAAACTTGTTGTTGTTATCTATGATACTGATTGCTCGCCAGAATCGGGGGATTTTGGGGGTTAAAAAATCCTTAAAAAAAACTCCCACCCCCGCTACCCTCCCTAATCAGTAGCTAGACAATTAAGTAGGTAGGCGTTAAAAATTG
>NZ_CAIP01000440.1 GCF_000297435.1 Microcystis sp. T1-4
AAAGCTTTCTAGGTGACGAATACTTAAATTTTCCACAATTGGGAAAAATTCGGATTAGGAAATCTAGAAAGTACCCGTCTGGGTTCGAGCCTAAACAAGCTCGAATTATCCGCAAAGCGTCGGGATTTTACGTTTCGGTTTCCTTCCAATCTACGGAATTAGTTCCCGATATGACAGTGGGGAAGACCTGTTTAGGAATTGACGCGGGAATTGAGAGTTTTGTTGCTACTTCACGAGGAGATTTAATCAAAGCCCCTCGATTTTTGTTGAAAGTACAGAGTAAGCTTAAATTGCTACAAAGACGCTTGAAACATCAAGTCAAAGGCTCGAACAATTGGTTGAAACTCCAAGATAAGATAGCGAGATTACACGAAAAAGTGTCTAATACTCGTAGAGATTGGCATTTTAAGTTAGCTCATTACCTTTGCGATCTCGCTGATAATATCTTTGTTGAAGATATTAACTTCGTTTCCTGGTCTAGAGGGATCGTTAGAAAACAATCTCTGGATTCAGGTATCGGTAGTTTTATTAACGAGATACTACCGTTTGTCGCTTGGAAACGGGGAAAATATTATCTTAAAGTCGATAAAAACGGAACTTCCCAGGAGTGTCCGAATTGTGGCGCAATTACTGGCAAAAAAGCGTTATCGGAAAGAGTTCACCGGTGTGATTCTTGCGGTAACATTGAACCGAGAGATACGGCATCAGCAAAGGTAATCGAGAACCGAGGAAAAAACGCGGTCGGACTGACCGTGTTAGAAAACGCTCGCGGAGGCGATTTGACGGGGATCGACTGGGTTAAACTCGGTCGATCTAGTTAAAAGCCTAAGAACCGAGAATCCCCCGCTACACCGCGCTCCGCGGTTAGCGGGGGAGAGTCAATCCCCGATAACTGATAACTGCTAGACTAATTGGGTGATGCTTGCAAGATTAATAAAACCAGTGTCGAGATTAGAATGCAGGGACTTTTAAGAAAACTTTGGCGCGCGATCGAAAACTTTTTAACCCGACTTTTGGGGGGACAAGGAGGAAAGGGGAGAGTAGAAGTGATCGAATCTGTTCCCCTAACCGATACAGACTACGAGTTTCTCTATATGCAGTTACTCGATGGCGTGGCCCACGGTTGGCACGAAGGCAGAATTCTGAGATTTTTTGAGAAATTGGGCGATCGAGGTCGGCAAAAAGATTGGGTAGAATGGTTAGAGCGTTTTGGAACCCGTCTGCAATCCTCCGCTTCCCTTAACCAACTTCTCGCCACCAGAATGATCCGTTTGGGAGAATTAGCTCGCGCTTTCCCCGGGATTGAACGTATTGGTGAAGCTTCCTACGAGATCGGTTATCAACTCTACACCAAAGAAACTGCCACTTTAATCTGGGAATACGCCGGCGACGATGAGGACCCGGGCAGTTATTCCCAGCCGCAAACCCCAGAAAATTTCTTATATTCGGGTGAAACTAGCGATTTTAACGGTAATGACCCAGAAAATCCCCAATTAGAAACCCTCACCCTCGATGAATTATTTGACCGTCTGCAAAACGATCCTACCCTAGCCGGGCAAATGGCCGAACAATTGGGCATCGAAAATAAGGACGCAGAAAGCATTATTGATAGTCTCATCGCTCAATTTTCCCCCCAGGAAGCTAAAAACCCTGAAACTGCCGAAGATTGGTTTAATCAGGGCTTAGAACAGGCAAATTTAGGCAATTGGTCAAATGCGATCGCCGATTGGGAACAGGCCTTGACGATCGATCCCCAATTAGCCTCGGCCTGGCATAATCGTGGTGGTGCCTTAGCCATGATTGGTAACTACGAAGAAGCTTTAAATAGTTATGATCGCGCCCTAGAAATCACCCCCAACGATCACCAAGTCATTAACGCTAGAGGCAGCGCCCTATACGGACTGCAACGTTGGCAAGAAGCGTTAGAATGTTGGCAACAGGTGCTAGAAGCGGACGATAATTTTTATCAAGCTTGGTACAATCGCGGCAGTACCCTAGAAAATTTAGGCGAAACCCAAGCAGCGATCGCCTGTTATCAAAAAGCTTTAGGGATTGCGCCGGATTTTGAGCTTGCCCAAACCCGTCTAGAGGCTTTACTAGGGCAAAAACCGCCCGAAGACGACGGTAATCCCCCCGCCTGATTCAATCTGAACTTGAGCAGTCAACAGCCTACAATGAGGAGAGGATAGAGACTAATTTTAATCAATCAGGCCCAGCAATGAGTATAAAAAGCAAACCTCCTTCACAATCTCGCCTGATCGGTAATGTTTTATTAGCCGTAGGCGGCTTATTTCTGATTGTTAACCTTCTTTTCCCGCAATTATTTGGCCCTAGCGTCCCCAAAGTTCCCTATAGTCTTTTTATCGACCAAGTGGAAGATGGTAACGTCGCTAGGGTATCCGTGGGACAGAATGAGATTCGTTATCAGCTTAAAAACGACCAAGAGGGCAACTACGGACGAATTTTCAGCACTACACCGATTTTTGACCTAGAATTGCCCAAACGTCTAGAAGCTAAGGGCGTAGAATTCGCCGCCGCACCACCGCCAAAAAATGGCTGGATTGGCAGTGTCCTTAGTTGGGTGATTCCTCCCCTGATTTTTGTCGGTATTTGGCAATTTTTCCTCGCTCGCAGCGGTGGCGGTGGTCCAGCCGGGGCTTTATCGATTACCAAAAGTCGCGCTAAAGTCTATGTGGAAGGAGACACCACCAAAACCACTTTTGAAGATGTGGCCGGTGTGGAAGAAGCGAAAACCGAATTGGCCGAAATCGTCGAATTTCTCAAATATCCCCAACGTTACATTCAAATCGGGGCGCGGATTCCCAAGGGTGTCCTCCTAGTCGGTCCGCCGGGGACAGGAAAAACCCTGCTGGCAAAAGCAGTCGCGGGAGAAGCGGGAGTTCCTTTCTTTAGTATCTCAGGTTCGGAATTCGTGGAACTCTTTGTCGGTGCAGGTGCGGCCCGAGTGCGAGATCTGTTTGAACAGGCCAAGAAAAAAGCCCCCTGTATTATTTTTATCGATGAATTAGACGCGATTGGTAAATCTCGCGCTAACGGTAATTTTATGGGGGGTAACGATGAGCGGGAACAGACTTTAAACCAATTATTGACGGAAATGGACGGTTTTAACGCTGGTGATGCGACGGTAATCGTGCTGGCCGCTACTAATCGCCCAGAAACTCTTGATCCCGCCCTTTTACGCCCTGGCCGTTTTGATCGCCAAGTGTTAGTTGATCGCCCCGATCTGGCTGGACGCTTAAAAATCCTCGAAATCTACGCAGGTAAGGTAAAATTAGGCTCAGATGTGGATTTAAAACAGATTGCTACCCGCACCCCTGGTTTTGCTGGTGCTGACTTAGCTAATCTAGTCAATGAGGCCGCTTTATTGGCAGCCCGCAATCAACGCAGCACCGTCGCCCAAGAGGACTTTAATGAGGCAATCGAGCGGGTAGTGGCCGGTTTAGAGAAGAAAAGCCGGGTTCTCTCGGAAAAAGAGAAGAAAATCGTCGCTTATCACGAAGTTGGTCACGCTCTCGTCGGTGCAGTTATGCCGGGGGGTGGTAAAGTTGCTAAGATTTCGATCGTCCCTCGCGGCATGGCAGCCCTCGGTTATACCCTGCAAATGCCCACGGAAGACCGTTTCCTTATGGATGATACGGAATTACGCGACCAAATTGCTACTCTTTTAGGTGGTCGGGCCGCCGAGGAAATTATCTTTGGTAGTATTACTACTGGGGCAGCTAATGACCTACAGCGGGCGACGGATTTGGCCGAACGCATGGTGACTACTTATGGTATGAGTAAGACCTTAGGTCCCCTGGCCTACGAAAAAGGTCAACAGAATAGTTTTCTGGGAGATGGTATGATGAATCCCCGGCGCTTGGTGAGCGATGATACGGCCAAAGCGATCGATAATGAAGTGAAAGAGATTGTCGAAAATGGTCATCAGCAGGCCCTGGATATCCTTGCTCAAAATCGCGATTTGCTCGAAGAAATTGCCCAAGAAATCCTCAGTAAAGAGGTGATTGAAGGGGAACAGTTGCAAGCACTGCTCGATCGCGTTAAACCCCTCGATCGAGAACCTGTTACTGTTTAGATTGATTTGATTTTTACCTTACCCCATCTTCAACAAAGATGGGGTTTCTCATCTAGAAATTTTGACCTTTAAGAGGGATTGGGGCTGAATATTGAGGAGATAATCCAGAAAAGTCTTGGCGATCACCGATAGTTTTTTATCCTTGGGATAAACCACATACCAATGGCGTTGGATGGGAAAATCTTCCACGTCAAGGATGGTAAATTCCCCATTAGGATGATCTAAATTTAAGACGTGCTGAGAAAGAACTGAAATTCCTAAACCACCAGCGATCGCTTGTTTAATGGCTTCATTATTGCCGATTTCCAAACGCAGAGATACGGTGATGCCATGGTCGAGAAAAATTTGCTGTACTGCCCGTCTAATTCCCGATCCCATTTCCCGCATAATAAAAGGTTCCCCTTGCAGTCGTTTAATTGGAATTTTTTTCTGTCCCGCTAGGGGGTGATCTTTGCGTGCAATGACCACAAGGGGATTTTCCAGAAACGGTTGAATCTCCAGGTTTAGATCTTGGGGGGGTTCGCTTAAAATATATAGGTCGTCAACATTATTGGTGATCCTTGCTTCTAGATCTTGGTGATTGGTCAATTCTAGGGACACATCCACCCCTTGGTACTGTTGACAAAAAGGACCGAGGATCTGAGGGATTAAATATTGGGCTGTGGATACCGCCGCTAAACGCAGTTTACCCTGTTTAATGCCCTTGATATCAGCGATCGCCATCTCAAAGTTATCAAGATCCTTGAGGACTGCCTGACAGGTTACTAATAAACTGCGTCCGGCCTCGGTTAAATACAAACGTTTGCCTATCTGTTCAAATAGAGGCAGACCCACTGCTTTAGTCAGTTGTTTCATCTGGGTAGAAACGGTGGGTTGGGTGATCGATAGTTCTTCAGCAGCCCTGGTAAAACTGCCATGACGAGCGGTCGCTTCAAAGACAATCAGTTGATGTAAAGTGGCGTGAATCAAGAGAGGCCTCTAGAGAGCTACACTTCTGTTACTGCCTTGAGGAGCTTTGCTAAACAGAAGCAGGAATGGAGGGGAACGAGTAAAAACCTCCCCACCCCGCTTATATCATAGGTTTAAATCAATACTTTTGTAAAGATATATCGATTTAAACTCAATTTACAAAAATTTGCTTGTCAAGATATCCGTTCTAGTATAGATTTATAACAATCGATCTTTAAAAACCATAAACTTTTGTCTATCAAGGCTGGTCTGTCAACCGCCGACTTTGTTATGGCAAAAAATCCTTTGCTCAGTTGGATTCTCATGGAAATAACCAATCGTATTCATTTTGACAATTTGCGGGGCGATAGCTTCGGTGGTGTAACAGCTGCCAGCGTTTCTCTCCCTCTAGCTCTTGCCTTCGGGGTGGCTTCTGGGACGGCGATCGAGGCCAGTTTAACCGCCAAAAATCCCGAATTAGGCTTACCCGCGGACTTAACGTTGTCCAAAGTTCTGCCCGCCACGGGTTTGCTTAAGGGGTAAAGGGCCTTACTCTTACTCTCTTTCAGCTTTTGAAGGTTCATTTAGTTCGTTTATATTCAATACTCCTCATCAGGGGAGGCTTAAGGAGGTATTCGTGGATTTTTTCTCATTGTTTGTCATGGACTTTATCCAGCAGTTGCAGTCCCCAACGCTGGCCTTTTTGATTGGTGGGATGATCATTGCTGCTCTCGGGAGTGAATTGGTCATTCCAGAGTCGATTTGTACGATCATCGTCTTCATGCTGCTGACCAAAATCGGTCTGACCGGCGGGATTGCCATCCGCAATTCCAACCTGACGGAAATGGTATTACCAATGATCTTTGCCGTCATAGTAGGGATTATTGTGGTCTTCGTCGCGCGCTATACCTTAGCCAATCTGCCCAAGGTGAAAGTGGTCGATGCGATCGCAACTGGGGGGTTATTTGGAGCCGTGAGTGGCTCGACTATGGCAGCCGGTCTGACGGTACTCGAAGAACAAAAGATCCCCTACGAGGCCTGGGCTGGCGCACTCTATCCTTTTATGGATATCCCGGCGCTGGTAACGGCGATCGTGGTGGCTAACATTTATCTTAACAAGAAGAAAAACAAAGAAGCGGCCTACGACCATGAGTCTTTTAGCAAGCAGCCGGTGGCGGCCGGGGATTATTCCGATCAGCAGGATTATCCCAGCAGTCGGCAGGAGTATCTCAGCCTGCAGCAGCCGGCGGATAATCGGGTCAAGATCTGGCCGATCATTGAAGAAAGCCTTCGCGGACCGGCCCTATCGGCCATGTTATTAGGTCTGGCCCTGGGCATATTCACCCAGCCGGAAACTGTCTATAAAAGCTTCTACGATCCCCTCTTTCGCGGCTTGCTTTCGATCTTGATGCTGGTCATGGGAATGGAGGCTTGGTCAAGGGTGGGTGAACTGCGTAAGGTGGCCCAGTGGTATGTTGTCTATAGCGTCCTAGCACCGTTTGTACATGGGCTAATCGCCTTCGGTCTCGGTATGATTGCCCACTACGCCACTGGGTTCAGTTGGGGCGGTGTCGTGGTTCTGGCCGTCATCGCTTCCTCTAGTTCCGACATCTCTGGGCCGCCCACGTTGCGGGCCGGTATCCCCTCGGCTAATCCCTCCGCCTATATAGGCGCGTCCACGGCCATCGGTACGCCCGTAGCGATCGGCTTATGTATCCCGTTCTTCCTTGGTCTTGCCCAGGCCCTCAGCGGCGGCTAGGATTGTGGTCGGTGGGCGCTCCCTTGACGGGGCCTACCAAGCAAATAAGTGTACACATTTAAGGAGATAATCAACATGGCCAAACCAGCCAAAAAGCTCGTCATCGTCACAGAAAAGATTTTGCTGAAAAAAGTCGCCAAGATCATCGAAGAATGCGGGGCGACCGGTTACACGGTGATGGATACTGGCGGTAAGGGCAGCCGCAACGTGCGCTCTTCGGGACAACCCCACGTTTCCGAAACCGACAGTAATGTTAAGTTCGAGGTACTCACCCCCGATCGAATTATGGCCCAAAATATTGCCAAGCAGGTTGCCGATCAGTTTTTCCTCAATTTTGCGGGCATGATCTATATCTGTGACGCGGAGGTTCTGTACGGACAGAGTTTCTGTGGACCAGAGGGCTGTGGAATCTAGACAACTAATGCTTGTCTTGATCTGGGCAACCCCATCTGCAGCCTGACTGTCCTGGAGCGGTAGCCCTTTTTCCTATCCCCCAGTTTTATGACCACCTAAAACCTTTAACCCTCATCCCTTTAAACTGATGATTTTGTCCCCTATTCTGCCTCCTTTGATCGGGGAGATAGCGGCTCCCATGGCTCCGCTCCCCTTGCTCGCCACCGTTGTGGCCGAGGATTCACCGATTATTCTCTCCGGGGTATTGCTGACGCTGGTGGTGATTTATCTGGCCAGCAAGCTCGGCGCAGAGGCCGCCCGACGATTGGATTTTCCGCCCGTACTGGGAGAACTGGTCGCCGGTGTGATCGTCGGCGTTTCGGCCTTGCATCTGCTCATCTTTCCCGAAGGGGGACTATCGGCCTCTGATTCGGTGATTATGACGGTACTGCAAGGATTGAATCAATTGGCCCCGGCTGCCGTGGACCGGATCTTTGAGTCCCAAAGTGAAGTGATTTCGGTTCTAGCTGAAATCGGTGTGATTATTCTGCTGTTTGAAATTGGCCTGGAATCGGATCTGCGGCAACTCAAGGAAGTGGGAATTCAGGCCACGGTGGTGGCCTGTGTGGGGGTTGCGGCACCTTTTGCGGCAGGTACGGCCGGGTTAATGCTTGTCTTTCATGTGGCCGCCATCCCGGCGATTTTTGCGGGGGCTGCCTTAACGGCAACCAGTATCGGTATTACCTCGAAGGTGTTGTCAGAGTTAGGTCAACTCAAATCCAAAGAAGGGCAAATTATTGTCGGTGCGGCGGTGATCGATGATGTCCTTGGTATTATTGTTCTGGCTGTGGTCGCTAGTTTAGCCAAAACCGGTGAGATCGATGTGGTCAATGTTATTTATTTGATCGTCAGCGCTACGGCCTTTTTGATCGGATCAATTTTGTTAGGAGGTGTTTTTAACAAAAGTTTTGTGGCGATCGTGGAGCGGCTGAAAACAAGGGGAAATATTGTTATTCCAGCATTTGTCTTCGCTTTCTTTATGGCATTTTTGGGCAATGCTATTCATCTTGAAGCGATTTTAGGTGCTTTTGCTGCGGGTTTGGTGCTTGATGAAACTGATACCCGCAACGAGTTGGATGAGTTAATCAAACCGATCGCCGATTTGCTTGTGCCGATTTTCTTTGTGACGGTGGGAGCGCGTGCCGACCTCGGTGTTTTAAACCCAACGGTACCGGAGAATCGGGCCGGACTTTTGATTGCTGTCTTTTTGATGGTTGTGGCGATTATCGGTAAACTGGTGACGGGCTGGGCAGTTTTTGGTATATCCGGAATCAATCGTCTCGCCATCGGTGTGGGTATGATTCCCCGGGGTGAGGTGGGTCTAGTTTTTGCTGGGATTGGCTCGGCCAGCGGAATTTTGGATAAGCCTTTGGAGGTGTCGATTATTATTATGGTGATCCTGACCACTTTCCTGGCCCCTCCCTTCCTCAGAATCGCTTTTGGTAAGACGGAAGCTGTTCCCGAAACCCTAGAAAGCAAGGAACCGGCTAATCCTATTCCTTAATTTTGCGGGTAAAATCTGATTTTTTAGACGAGGCTGAAAATACTTCAGCCTTTTTTGTCGTTGATCACCGGCACGAGACAGGGCCGATGCCAATTTTGACATCCCGATTTAATCTTGACTGTCCCCTAACCGCTCCCTGAAATGAGGATAGTTCTGGGATTTATCGGTTAGAAAGAGCGCAGTTTCCCCGCGACCAACCCCATTCTTCCACTCCCACGGAAATTTGCGAACCGGGACGGACATCTCCTTTCGATAAGTCTATCAGAGTCACACTGACTGCGGCGAATAAACTGCCCCGATAAATCGGTTGTCCTTTGTTGTTAGTATTTTTAAAACTAAGGCTAGAAACTTGGGGGGGTTGACCGGAACGCGTCCAGCGAATGCGTTCAAAACGTCCATTGATAAATTCTGCCGAATAGGACCAACCGTTATTCATGCGGCCTCGACAAAAAAGCTGTTGTGTGGCTACGGTAGGGGGAATATTGACAGATAAACTCAGAAGGCTGAATGTAGCGAGAGCGATCGGCAAAAATTTCATAAAAGTTGGCACTATAGGGTCAAATAATCCTATTATAAGTTTTTAGTTCGCAAATTTAACTATCGCGGCCGCGGTAAGTTCCGGTTTTTCGAGATGGGGAACATGACCACAGCGAGGAATCCAGACCAGTTGATTATTGGGTAAGGCCTGCTGAAATATCTTCGCGTCTTTTGTGCCTAAAATTTGATCGTTTTCTCCCCAAATAATCAGCGTTTCTCGGTTTATTTGGCTTAATTTCGGTAAAAATGCCCCATAACCGCCACTTTTGGTAAAGGAGATTAAAGCCTCACTCCAGTGGGGACAATTCAGGTGCAGATTAGCACAGGTGCAAGCATCAACAGTGGCCAAAGTTGCATCAAAATAGGCGGTACGACTGATATTTTGACGCACGCGGGGATTGGCTAAAAAATTAGTTGCCCACTTATCGAGGGGAGAAAACATCAATTTACCCAAGACCGGGGGATTAGCTAGTCCTGCGCTGTCAATCAGGACTAATTTTGCCACTATTTCCGGGTAGGAGAGGGCGAAATCCAGGGCCACTGCACCCCCCATGGAAGCACCGACTAAAATTATCGGTTCTGCGATCGCAGTTCTCCAGAAATGGTAAAGATGGCTTTTAATAGTTTTCGGAGATACTTGTAAATCTGGGTATCGCTCAGTAAAACCGAAGCCGAGTAGATCTATCGCCCAAGTTTCCCTATTTCGGGCGAGTAAAGGTAGTAAACGCCGAAATTCCAGCAGGGAACTATCAAAACCGTGCAGGAGGACAAAAGGCGGTTGACCTTGCCCTTGTTGACTATAGGTAGTTAGAATCGAGCGGGGATAGATGGGGCTATCGATGGCAATTTGTTGGATATTTTCGAGGAGAGCAAGGGAGGTATCTTCACTCAATCCCTCCCTAACAGTGGGTAAAAAGTTAGGATAATTCACGGATGAGGGGGACAGTTTGATGAGGCAAGGGGCAAGAGGCAAGAGGTGTTTAGATATGTGTGGTTAATTAAACCTCTTGCATAATTAATTTTTGAGGGTTCAAAAACGGTAAGGATAAGGATTAAATTGCATAAAATCCTTAAATAGACCATTTAATTGATTATTGTTCATTCCTAATTCTCCTGACTCCTGACGACCGGCTACTGACTCCTAACCCTAACAACAATTTTTGATTTTTACAAGAGGTCTATTGTCTCTAGCTACAGATCCTAATAGCTAATTTCGAGGGTGACAGCAGCCCGCAGGGTTTGTTCCCCTCCGATAACCGGGCTACTGGCAGCATCGGCACTCCGAAAAACCGCTTCTGAGCGGGCTATTGGCACGGGATTACTGGTATTACCCACTTGGATAGAAACCGTTTCTTTCGGCACTAAACCGAGGGCTTGTAACACGATTGTAGCCTGTTCTCTAGCTTGTTCCGTGGCTTTGATGAGAGCGGTTCTTTGGGCAGCTGCGATCGCTGATTCTCCGGCAGTAAAACTGACCCCATCGATGCGTGTTGCCCCGACTTTCACCGCTTCATCGATTAAAATCCCCGCTTGGGCTATATCAACCTGAAAACTAATCAAATTAGCCCCGATATAACCGATTAAACGTCTTTGATTGTTGCTGAAGTCGTAATTGGGCTGTAAACTGATGCCGGTGGTTTCCAATTTTTCCACTTGACGGGAACGGAGAAATTTAACCACCGCATCGCTACGATTGGCGGTTTCCCGCTGCACCTTACCCGCTTCTTTGCCTTGAATTTCTACCCCTAAGCGCACTATTGCTTGAGAAGTGGCGATATTTTCTATTCCTTCCCCCGTTACGGTAATTGTCCTCAATTCTCTTTCGTTTGCGTAACTAGGCATAACTAATCCAGTGTTGATGAGGATAAGGGACAGCAAAAAAGCCAAGCAAAATTTTCTGTAATTCATGAAAAATCCGTAGCGATCGATACTATATTTCGATTCTAGCCTTTATTTTGGGCAATTGAGTGGAAGATTATCCCTTTTCTGTCACTTTCGGAATATTAGTGACTAAGCTCTGGGAACTTGAGAAGGGGCCTTTAAGCAATGAGTGTGAAGAACCACAGAGACACAAAGAACACAAAGACCGATCGCTATTATATAAGTTAAACTTGTTACACAAAGAATAAGAGATCCGATTGGTTCGCACACTGGTGCTGTTGATTAAAAAGATAAATTCTCAAAACTTGCTATGATCTAACAAGATTGTTAATGCACTTTCTCGGCTTAATTATCCCCTGCAATGACGCGCCAAATTCACGACCAATTTGCCAAGGAATATTTAGAAGAACTCTTAGGGACTCTAGGGACGATTAAAAAGAGCAAGAAAGTCAAGAGTGAAGTCCAAGAAATCGATGTCTGGTTTGAACCAGCCAGTTCAGCATCAAGGACTGAATTACCCTTGGGCATACTCGCTAAAATGGCGGCGACTTGCTGCTTATTTGAACCCTTCCGTAACCCACCCTCCGAGGTAGAGATTCGCAGTTGCATCTCAAAGTTATATGCGGTTCATGGCGAAGTCTTAAGGAAGGCGAAAAGGACAAGCAAAACTCTAACAGAAGCTGAACTACCAGTTCTCTGGATTTTAACGCCTACTTTTTCGGCGAGAATGATTGAAGAAGTCGTGGGAATCCCCCCTTCATTCCTACCAGAAGAGGGGATGAAAGAGGAGTGGGGAAAAGGAGTTTATTTTTCCCCTAGCCTGTTCAAAACAGGAATTGTCGCCATCCATCAATTACCAGTCAATGAGGAGACTTTATGGTTGAGGGTACTAGGGAAAGGAGGGACGCAAAAACGGGCAGTAGAAGAATTAGTGCAATTACCTGAAGGTAATCCTTTCCAAGAGAATTTACTGGAAATTCTGGCCAACTGGCGCAAGAGTTTGGAATTAAGAGATAATTTAAGTGCCGAAGAACAGGAGGACATTATGAACCTATCACCAGCTTATTTACAACAACGAGAAGAGTGGAAACAAGAAGGGATACAAGAAGGGATACAAGAAGGGATACAACGAGGGATACAAGAAGGGATGCAAGAAGGGATACAACGAGGCAGTTTAGAAGAACGGTATTCCCTGATAACCAGTCTTCTGGAAGGACGCTTTGGCAGCCTGGATGCAGAATTATCTGGTCTGGTGGAACAGATTGCCCAACTTCCCATCTCGGAACGCACCGGGTTACTTCTTTCTCTGGCTAATTTATCTCGCTCAGAACTGTTAGAAAAATTCAGGGAAAATTAAACTTTCACTCCCCCTAAGCTAGGAAAAACTATGGCTCTTCGGTTTTTGTTATGCAATGGACGGGATTATAAGGAATGAAACCCTTATAGAGACAGACATTGCTGCTATTTTTGTCAACTGTTTTCGCTCTAGAGAGAACTAATCAATTAAATCTCTTGCCAGATAAGGATTGAGTCGATTTATGCCCCCCTATCGAACCATAGCAAGTAACGAAGAGCCAAAACTATTCCCAAGCATTAATAGAAAACGGGTTTCTCCGAGAAACCCGTTTTCTGTGCGTTACTCAACGGATTTAGTATGACAACTGATAAAAACACCTCCAATTAATGAAGGGGAATTGTGGGATTTTATTGATGGTATTAGGAGACTTTTGTGGTTTCTTTTTCCGAAAAGACGGACAACAAAATGACAATACATATTTTGCTTTTTATAACTGTATTATAAGCTACATTTTTATAAATATTTTACATTCCTCTCCGTCAGGCTTCTTTGGCAAGGTTAAGAGCGATCGCATTCTATCTCTAGTAGTCATTAATGCCGTTGACTAGAGCTAAGTTAAGATTGAAGGGCATTCAGTTGTTAACTCATGTAATTCTTGAGTAGGGCGAAAATATGACGACACTACTTGTGCAAGCGACCTCGGCTCCTCTGATGATTGATCTTCCTTGGATTATGCCGATGACGGAGGAGCAGTTTTATGAATTTTGTTTAGCCAATCGAGATTTACGCATTGAACGCAGTGCTAGTGGAGAAGTGATCGTTATGCCTCCTGCTTTTTCAGATACGGGTAATCGCAATTTTAATATAGCTGTGCAACTGGGGAACTGGTCAGAACTAGATGGAACGGGGCTTGGGTTTGATTCTAGTGCGGGTTTTACGCTGCCCAATGGCGCGACTCGTTCACCGGATGCTGCTTGGATTAAATTAGAACGCTGGAATGCTTTAACAGAAAAACAAAAAGCCTCTTTTGCCCCCATCTGTCCCGATTTTGTCATTGAATTACGTTCTGCTAGTGATACAGTATCCAGTTTGCAGAAAAAGATGGAAGAATATATTGCCAATGGTACTTTATTGGGTTGGTTAATCGATCGCCAAAATCGCCAAGTCTATATTTATCGTCCCCATCAAGAACCAGAGATTTTAAATGCTCCTGAAACCATTAGTGGTGATCCAGAATTGCCTGGGTTTGTATTAGTAATGGCTAAGATTTGGTAAATGTGATCGATGATGAAAGGTTCCGTCAATATAGAACAACTAATCACGATTAACGCTGTCCTATATTGTTGCTCACGGGAATCCACTCAACACCGATAGAACAGCGATAACTAATCATCCTATTAAGATGGAGACAGGGTAGCCAATTCTAAGGCTAAAGGATCAACCCGGCGTAAATTTGCCCCTAATGCTCTTAATTTACCCTCTAAATTATCGTAACCTCGATCGAGGTGATGGAGTCCCTGCACAATAGTAGTCCCCTGGGCTGCTAATCCTGCTACCACCAAAGCTGCCGAAGCGCGTAGATCCGTGGCCATCACCGGCGCTCCAGAGAGGAAAGGCACACCGCGCACTAAAGCCACATTTCCTTTGACCTTGATATCTGCTCCCAGACGCTTTAATTCGGCCACATGACGCAGACGGTTTTCAAAAACCGTCTCATTAACCACGCTACTGCCCTCGGTTAAAGTTAACAGAGCCATAAATTGGGCCTGCATATCCGTGGGAAAACCGGGATAGGGCAGGGTTTCGATATCGGTGGCTTTTAAGTCTTTAGGGATAATCCGGAGACGATTAGGGCCATCTTCCACCACTTCCGGACCGATTTCGTGCAGTTTGGCAATTACCGAAGCTAAATGGCTGGGAATCACGGGATAAAGACTAATTTCTGAGCGGGTAATCGCCCCGGCTATCAGTAAAGTCCCGGCTTCAATGCGATCGGGAATGATATTATAATCGGTACTGTGCAGACGGGAAACTCCCTCAATGACAATTGTATTGGTCCCAGCACCGCGAATTTTTGCCCCCATGGAAACACAAAAATTGGCTAAATCAATCACCTCTGGCTCCTGGGCTGCATTGCCGAGAATGGTTTCCCCGTCCGCTAAAGTCGCCGCCATCATTAGGGTTTCCGTCGCTCCCACACTGGGATAATCCAGATAAATATTCGCCCCTTTCAGACGACCATTACCCTTAACGCGGGCGTGTACCATGCCGCCATCAATTAATACATCTGCACCCATTGACTGTAGGCCTCTAACGTGCAGGTCCACTGGTCTGGCCCCAATGGCGCAGCCGCCAGGGAGAGGAACTTTTGCTTCTCCTAAACGGGCTAAAATCGGTCCAATGGCAAAAAAACTGGCCCGCAACTGGGAGACGAGATCGTAGGGTGCTTGAGCTTGTTTGAGGTCTCTGCCATCAATCTCTAGTCTATCTCCGGTGCGACGGACCTGCACGCCTAGGGCCGAGAGAATTTGACTCATCCGCTCGATATCGGCTAGGGCGGGTACATTACTAATCTGGCACTCGTCGGAGCAGAGTAAAGCTCCCGCCATAATCACGAGAGCGGCATTTTTGGCACCACTGATCTTGACTTCACCCCGGAGAGAGTGACGACCTTGAATTTCTAAATAGGGATGCTCGGTATCGATGGTCATAGGATGATTCATTTATCTTAGTTGGGAGTCTTGGCTAAGGAAAGCTTCAGCAAAATGAGACTGCATCTTATCAGATTTTTGAGGAAATTATTGGTGATTCTACCTCGAAAAACGATTTTTGTCTTAATTATCTCAACTATCTTGACTTATGGATTGTCCGATAGTATAATAAAAGATTGTGAAAGAAAAATGCGGAACTGGCGGAATTGGTAGACGCGCTAGATTCAGGTTCTAGTGTCTGCAAAGACTTTCGGGTTCAAGTCCCGAGTTCCGCATTATCTCCCTCAAGACGCAGTTGTTTAGGGTAGCCCTAGCGGGGTGAAAAATCCGATTGGCTATGATTAGCAGTGTTCAAAACCCTTTAATCAAGCAAATTCGCAAGCTACACCGCACTAGAGAGCGACAGGAGCAGAATTTGTCCTTAATTGAGGGAACGCACTTACTAGAGACGGCTTTAGCCGTGAATTGTTCCCTAGAGACGGTTTGTTATACTGAAAAGTGGCGGCAAAGACAGGGACAATTAGCAGAGAAGCTTCAAAATCAAGCGAAACGAGTCGAGATAGTTTCCCCGGAAGTCCTCGCTTCCCTAGCAACCACGGTTAATCCCGATGGTGTGATTGCCACTATTGCCCGTGATCACCTTCATCCAGTCCCCCAAAATCCGCTACAATTGGGCTTAGTTTTGGAAAGATTGCAGGATCCGGGTAATCTCGGCACTATTATCCGCACTGCCGTGGCTACAGAGGTACAGGGTATCTGGTTAAGTCTTGATAGCGTCGAAATCGATAACCCCAAAGTGATCCGCAGTTCCGCCGGGGAATGGTTTCGATCGCCCCTGGTGGTAGAATCGGATTTATCGGCTTTGGTGAAAAAATATCAAGCACAGGGGGTAAAAGCGATTGCGACTTTACCCACAGCCACAAAAAACCACTGGGAGATTGATTTTACCCGTCCGACTTTAATATTATTAGGCAATGAAGGAGCCGGTTTATCACCCCAATTAGCGACTTTAGCCGATGAAACGGTGAAAATTCCCCTCTTTGGTGGTGTGGAATCTTTAAATGTTGCGATCGCTACTGCTGTCATCCTCTACGAAGCTAGAAGACAATTATCCTACAGTAGGGTGGATTAGCGTCAGCGTAATCCACCGTTAAACTAGACAAGAATTAGAGATTTATGTATTCTCGTTTTCTGTCTCCCAATTTAAATCATCTAGCATCTTCAATAATAAATCGATGAATACGATAATTGCTCCACCCTCCTCTGGTTTAGGATCGATGAATCGATGAGCGTAACGGTTACGAAAAAGCTTCATTGTACCCGAATATAAATCACGGTATGCCTCTAATTCTTCTGATGGAAGCTTATCTTTTTGTACAGATTTATTACTTCCAAAAATTAGGTTAACAATACCATTACCCGTGGCTTTTTGATTAATATTATCAATATTTCCCAGTTTCCTCATGCGGTCCTCTAAAACCACTGTCGCATTGCGAATCGCAGTATCCCACGCTTTTGGATTATCTCCACCCGCACTCACAGAAAAACGGACTCTCTCCCATAGTTCGGAGTCTAAATGTTCAACTTCAGTTAAGGGAATTAGATGAGGAATAGCCGAGCGATCGGGTTCGTCAAAGTTAGAATCAACCGCTTCATAAGCTTTTCCTGTTAGAGTGCCTTTGTATTGATGCTGGCTTTTTTGTTGCCATTTAATATAACCATATTCTTCTAATATATCGAACGTTGCGAATGTGAAAGGAGGCCAGCTATCAGAACCCTTGTAATCAACCCAACCATAATCTGTAAGATTCCTAATGTACCAAATACTGTCCTCTTTAAGATTACCAGCCCGTACTTCTTTAACTATCCATCGCAAAAGGTTTTTTTGATTTTCTGTTAAACGCATATTTACGCCTCCAAAAATAATTAACAGTACTATTATACTATGTAGTTTTGATTTTCGTAACGGGAATTTGCTAAAACCGACATCTATATAGGGTCTGCTGAAAAAGTACGGGCGAAGCATTCGGATAGAAAATCTACGGTTTCACCGATAGGTTATTGCCCGAATGCTTCGCCCCTACAGGACACGGGCCGATGAAGACGCAAGGTTTTGAACGAAGATTCTCTCAAAATCTTGCACCTGTGAGAGCAAAACAGAACCCTAAAACCCTTACCTCGTCTATATTTCACATTTATTCAGCAAGCCCTATATAAATCCCTCGGATAGGTGAAACTGTTTCTATGAATAGTGCAATTTGAGACAGTCAACCAATTTTTTACACTTCCGTTTTTTTGGCAAGTTTTGGCGGAATTTGCTCGGCTGTTAAGGTGACAATTTGGCCATCTTTGAAAATGCTGATAGATTCTCCTAAGAGGCGGTGTCTCTCAATTGCTTCTGCGATTGCGACTCTAACACCTGTATCGATTTTCTGATGCAGTTCCGTTAAGGTGGGTTCAGTCATTTTGGTTTCTGGTAATGATTCGGAAGGTGTCTGGGTTATAAATAATAGGAGGTTGATTAAATCCTAACGCAGCAACTAAGTGCGGTTCATCCCCAGAATTATTATAGATCACCCAAGTATCGCATAAAGGTAAATACAACTGCATGAGGTTAATACGTCCCCGCTCATAACGACGACGAACCACATCTTCAGGAATATTATGACCGCCACTGGCTACCCTTCTGTGAACTCTCTCTAAAGCTAATTGTGGACTTTGTAGCCAAAAATAAATAAGATTGAGCCTATAGCCAGAACTGCGACAGTCTCTCAAAAAACGGGCAAAATGTCGGGCTGCCAGGGTGCTTTCAAAGGCAAAATCTATTCCTTGGCACTTCAGTGTTATCAGTCTTTCTAACATCAACCGTCCTGCTTGGATAGCAACCGACTCAGGATTAAAAGGTGAGAGTCCGGCGGCAATTTCATCGGCGTTAACGTACTCGATAACGCCTAAAAAGTTGGGTAAAATTTTTTTAGCGACGGTGGTTTTCCCGGAACCATTGGGGCCACCAATTAGATAAACATCAGACATGAGGGAAAAGGTCGTCCTCCAGATTATTTTGAGATAACCTCGAACTAACTATCAGTGGCTCTCAAATTTCCGTAAGAAAAGGTGCGATATCGATGGGGAACCAATCCCCGTCTAATACTTGTTCGAGAGTGAATATAGACTCTAGGGGAATTATATTTTTATCGACAATTCTCCCATCAATTAGGGTTTGTCTTGCGTCTGAATAGGCCTCCCCAAAGGAATTAATGGCATGATTTTTTAGCGTTTGGGTTTTGATCTTTTTTTTCAGTTGCACTCGAAAAGTGGCTATCTCTCCCAGCCAATGACGCGCATTTCGTTCTCTTTCCGTTGTCCAATAACTCAGTTTTAAAAGATGGATTAATAGTTGAGTTAATAAACTTTCGACAGCTTCGCGCTCGCTTCTCCCCATGCACTCCACTTCCTCGATCAGATTTTCCCAGTCCACTCTGTCAAACTCTTTTCGCTTTAAAAGTTCGGCGGTTTTTTCTGTCCAGAGAACAAAATCTTCCTCGTAGAGCATGAAGATCAATGGTGGGGTTTGTGCGGTCATAATAGATTTCTGGGGTTGCTGATTTGTGATAGGAATCTTCTTGTGTGGGGTTTTTAAAACCTGGAGCCAAACTAACTTTTGGATAGGATGCACAGTTGGCATTCATAGCTTGAGTCAGCAACACCGCAGAAAAATTAATTCTGACTCAAAAATAAACTGGGCAATCCGATAAGATTATCCTGCTTAAAAAAGATCGAATTTTGTTGTCGCAATTTACCGATTAATCTTGTTACTGTTACTCTGGTAGTGCCGATGGCGCTGGCAATTTGAGCGTGAGTTAGGGGATAGGGGAGATAATAGCCTTCCCCACAGGGTTGACCGTATTCTTCCAATAATAGAACCAAGAACCCCATTAATCGATCGAGGGAGCGTTTTTGACCGAGAATACTCAACCAAAATAACTTACGCTGGTATTGATGGCGAAAAGTTTCCATAACAGCCGATCGCAATTGCGGCCATTGTTGTAGGTCTTCCCAGTATAACCAGACTAACTCGGTTCCGTCTAGATGAGCTTGGGCTTGTAATTGAAAGGGAAATTGAGAAACAATCTCAAAAGGTTGACCTGCACCCACAAAACCGAGAAATACTTCCTCACTATCGGCAATAGGTGGTTGACGGGCGGATTTTTGGTCGATAACGTTAACTTGTGCCTTACCAACAATACGAATCGCCCCAGATTCGACAAAGTATAACAGTCCGGGGCGCGTGGCTACTTTTTCATCTTTGGCAAAGGTATGGTTACGATAATGGGATTTTGCCCAGTTAAAGATTTCTGTTTCTTGACCGATTAAGGGTACAAAATCCGACGAAGGAACCGAAGAAGACATTAAAATTAATAACCCACTGGGGCGTTGAGGGAACTGTAAACTAATGTAACAAAAAATTGCTGCGATTGGGGGGGTGTCTTGTGGCCGCTAGATGGTTATTGGTCAATAATGCCTAGAAGTCGCGGGGATTGGGCAGATAGGGGAATTATTAAGCATTCTTAACAGTATCCCCGCCCCAATGTTACAAAAGCTAGATAATCAGCTTATCTATTCTTAACTTTTTCTCGCTTTTCTGGGGACTATGGCATAAGATAGGATGCGTAACTATTAGTTTTCTATCTATGATATAGCGTTTCTCTTAAAGATGAAGTATAAAGAAATTTGGCATTATCTCTTGGCGACCAGCTCCTGTTAACCGTTCCCTGTTCCCTAAAACCAGATACTTCGTACCTCACTATTAAGATAACTGCCATAGATGATAGTTGATAGATAATTTAAATTTATACTTTTCCTTAAAAACTTCGGTCAAACTTGTATGAATAGCATTAGACAAAAAGTGGAATCCCTCTTGAATCAATTACCCGATGATTGTTCAATTGAAGATATTCAGTATCATTTATACGTTCTGGAGAAGGTGCGTCAAAGTTTGAACGCTGCCTCTCTGGAGAATACAATCCCCCAAGAAGAAGTTGAGGGTCTTTTAAACAAATGGCTGATCGAGTGAATTATCGCCTTGTCTGGTCGCCCAAAGCAATTGAAGACGTGGATGCGATCGCATCTTATATCAGTCGAGATTCCCCGTCCTACGCGGCGGCCGTCGTGCGTCGAATTCTTGATATAAGCTATTCTTTAGAAAATTGTCCCCTAGAAGCGAAAAAATGCGCCGAATTTAGCGATGATACCATCCGAGAAAAGTCTGCCTATGCCTACCGTCTGATCTATCAAATTCAAGGGGCGGTAGTTATTATAGCGGCGGTCGTCCATAGTAAGCATTTCTTGGATTGATCTAGTCAGTGATCAGTTATCAGTGATCAGTTATCAGTGATCAGTGGTCAGATTTGAATTTTCAGTTCACAAGGGCTGAATCTAATACCAAATTTGTTAAGCTAAAAGCTTTAATCTACTCAGTTTCTAGCCTTCTTTTTAGGTAGGAGAATTGCCAGATTCTTTCTGGGAGCCTCTTGCCTCTTGCCTTCAGTTCACTGATTACTGATTACTGTTTACTGGACGGCTACGCCGTGCCTTTGGCAACACTGAAAAGTCCCCCACCCGCCAATTTTGAGCCTAATTCCCGCTTAATCCGGTTGAGAATCGAGGTTTCATCGAGGGAATCGAGAATACTGGCTACCACTGCCTTCGGGCCATCGGGTCCCCAGGTGGCCCCATTAGCGAGATAGGTTTTCGTCACTTGGCCGATCGCGTAACAGGATACACCGGCAACTCCCGCTTGAGTCAGGGCGATCGAAGTATAGGGAAGGAGAGAAATGCCGCCAGTGGCAGGAATCGAGAGGCCAAGCAGTCCTTTGAGGGAACTTAAGCCCAAAACCGCTAAAAATTCGCTGGCACTAATACCCCCCATATTGAGGGCAATTTTTTGTAAAAGAGCGATCGCCCCCTGACGAGTTAAATCGATGCCGTATAAGCGAGAAAGAGCGAGAATCATGGCCAGATCGATAACTGCTCCCGTAAACAGATCCAACACCGTCACTGGATTGAGAGCGATCGCCGATGCTTTGATCATCACTGCTTTTTGAATCAATTGATTAGCGCCACGATCACGGATAGCCATTTTGCGGGCGACAATTTGCTCGTTTACCTCGTCCGCATACAGCATAGAATTGAGTGCTACGAGCGATTTACCCTCTCGCTCTAGAATTTCCAAAATTTTGAGTTTCAGAGCTTCTATCTGGGGTTTTCCCCGAAATCGTTGCGTTTTTAGCCGCCCATCCTGCTCCTTGACGGTATCCGTCAGGAGGGGAGAGGCCGCCACCATAACAATCTCATCGGGGGAGAGTAATTCTTTCACCCGTTCTGAGGCGATTTTCTCATAGATAGCGAGGCGATCGACTTCCGGATACTGATCGATTTTATTAAAGACCAAAATCATCGGTTTTCCCGCTTCGCGTAACTTGGCCAGGGCGGAAAATTCCACTTTGGTCATATCACCAGAGATGATAAAAAGGATTAAATCCACCTGCTGCGCCACCTGACAGGCGAGAATTTCCCTCGTTTGCCCATCTACCTCATCAATACCGGGAGTATCAAGCAATTGCACCTGAGCATTACCCTGGCCGTTCAGGGTCAGACGCGCTAGATTGGGGAAGGTATCATCGCTGCTTAACTGCCAATTTACCCCTTTAATGGTGCGGGTAACTCCGTGTAGGGGACCGGTCGTAAAGATTTCTTGACCGACCAGAGCATTTAAAATCGAGGATTTTCCCCGGCCCACCAGGCCAAAAGCGGCAATTTGAATCAGGGATCGATCGAGTTTTTCTAGCAGGGCCACCAGGCGATCGATCTCCGCTTCTAGACCAATTTTCTCGATCGAGGTAAGATCCAGACGCTCGACAAGTTTGCTCAGAGAATTGCGTGCCTGATTATAGTTGAGTTCTTCTTGAATAGTGCCGACACCTCGAAGCGCTTGTTCTAGGTCTTCGGTATTCCAAGCTCGATCGAGGGACGGGTCAGAGGTCATTTCAGTTATCAGTTATCAGTGATTAAGTAGGTGGGTGTTAAAAATTGTCAGATACCCCCCTTATCAAGGGGGGGATTAAGGGGGGGATCAAGGGGGGGATTAAGGGGGGATTAAGGGGGGATCAAGGGGGGAACCATCTTCAATTTAATTATAACCAGCTACTTTATTAAGGATAATCAGGATGAGTGTCATCTACGACTTGGAACACATCACCACCTATCATTATCGTAAACCGGTAACTTTTGGGGAACATCGGGCGATTTTTTTGCCTAGTGCCGGTCACGGTGAAAGAATTATCAGTTATTCTGTAGAAGCGAATATTGCCGCCAAAACGCGCTGGACTATGGATACTCTATCTAACAATGTGGTAGAGCTTGAATTTGCTGAACCAGCGTCAGAATTAATCGTTACCTGTCGATTACGGGCGGAACATTTTGGCTTAAAAGCGATCGCTGATTTTCCCCTCGCTCAACGGGCGATCGAAATTCCCATCCAGTACACCCCCGATGAATGGTTAGATCTAGTGGTGTTTATGCGTCCCCACGCTGAGGATGCCGACGGCAGCTTGGCAGCTTGGGCCAAAAGTTTTGTAGCGGGGGACCAAGATGATACCCTCGATGCCATGGCAAGAATGATGGCGGCTATCAAAGATAATTTTACCTACCAATCCAGGGAGAGTGAAGGAACTCAATCCCCCGGAGAAACCCTGCGGCTAAAGTCGGGAACTTGTCGCGATTATGCTTGGTTGATGATCGAAGCTTTGCGAAGATTGGGTTTAGCCTGTCGTTTTGTCAGTGGCTATCTCTACGATGCTGCCCTCGACGGTGGTGAAGTGGGGATGACTGGCTCTGGTGCTACCCATGCTTGGTTACAGGTTTATCTACCGGGGGCCGGTTGGCGTAATTATGATCCGACTAATCAAATTACCGCCGGCTTTGATTTAATTCGAGTGGCGATCGCTCGTCATCCCGGTCAAATCATACCTCTTTCCGGTTCTTGGTTTGGTGATGCTGATGACTATTTGTCTATGGATGTTAAAGTGACCATTCGCAAGTTGGGGACGCTGCCAGATTTTGATCCGAGGGAATAGGTTGAATTATCGGGTTTTTTCTTGACCGGCGATCGCAAAAAACGGGTTTCTCGAAGAAACCCGTTTTCTACTCATGCAATAAAGCGAAGATTGCCGTTGGGTTATAGCATTTTTATCGATTTTTGTCAAGATATATTTGACACAATTTATTAGAAAAAGGGTTTCTTTTAGAAACCCTTTTTCTGCTTTCCAACTAATCCTAATGTGTAATTAATTTTGCTTAGGTACTTAACTATAAACGGGATTATTTCGGCCAAAGTTTTTGAAATTTTCCCTCTTGACCATTATTCTCGTCTAGAAAACCTAGAAAATAAGCACAATCATCAGAGTCATCAGGAAAAATTGTTAATAATTCTAGGTATTGATGATTATTTTTGGGATACATTCGATGCCAAAGACGACCAACTTGATTGATATTTTTTGTTACTATTCCTGTCACCGAGGTTTTATAGATACTTAAATTATCCAATTTTTGATAGGCTTTGTGAAGCCATTTTATGGCTAGGGAATCATCTTTGTCTTCGGCAATTCTTCCCCAAACCTCGACATTTTTAGGATGCCAACTTTCTCGCCAGTTAGCACTATTATCGGGAGTTCTGAGGATATCTTTTTGTAAGGACATCCATTGTTTAGCAATAGTGCGAACATCTTTGATAAAGGGATGAACATGAGTTAAATCTCTGACTTTATTATCGTTGATTAAAGAACTTTTATCCCCCCATTGCCAATGACAGCCAATTAAGGGTTTATTGGGATAATAATCCTCATAAAAAATACTATGATCTGCTCGTCGCCATGATTTACCAAATCCTCCTAATAACATGGCAAAACGAGTGAGAAAACAAATTAATTTTTTTAAGCATTCTTGCTGGTTTTCGGGGAGAGATTGGGTGAGAATCCAGCGTAATTCTCCTGTTACTGTGTAGGTGGGTTCGTTGTAACCCTTGGCAAAGGTTCCTAACTCTAGAGATTTGACACAAAAATCGACCGCTAGTAAACCTTGGGTTGCTTCTCCGTCAATTCCTCCAAATAGCTGATTAACTAACTTTTCGGCATTTTTAGCATCAGTTAAACCGCCAAAAATACGCAAGGCATGACCGCGAATTGCTCCTCGAAAAATATTGGGTCGAAATTCCCTTGCACCATCGAGGCTTTTAGGAGCCATTCCTTGCCCTTTCAGAAAACATTTATATAAAGGTTCTTTTGAAGGTTTAATGTCTTTTGGTAAGCCGTAACCGCTACTAACACGGCATCCTAGACCAGATTCTAAAGCTCTTTCCCAGATAGTCCAAATCTCCTCCCAATCGGGTTGTTCTATTGAGGTAGAAATGCCAAATTTTAGGGTAGGTTGATAGAGAGAAATTAAAGCAAAACCACTTTCTCCACTGGGTTTTTGTCGAGTGTTTGGGGTTTTTACTTGCCATCCCTGTTGCGGGTGAACAATATCTAAAAGATTTTCCGTCCAATCATTAACGGGATAACCGCCATGGAAGCGCAAAAGACTAGGGTTATCGCTATCTTTTTCGAGGTGATAACGTTGTTTTTGTTCGGGGGTGCAAGCTTGACAAAAGGCTCCTTTCATGCTGGAACCGGGATAAAATGGTATGCCATAAGCACCCATTACAGGCCGAATTATTCCTTCATCTTGTCCCCCATTAGTGACAAATCGCCACGATATTTGATATTCTTTGGTTTTTACTTCTTGACCAAATTGGGGAGGATTTTCATCGACTCGTTCTATCCATTCCTTTACCCATTTTTGGCTATCATTTTCATCTTTTTTAGAGTCAATATATTGTAATTGCGATCGCCCTTTGGTTTGTGCGCGAAACATCAGGGGGATTTTGTCACCAATATCGGGAATATTAACCATATAATTTATCGCTCCTTTGTTCCTTTATATCTTTGAGTCCACCAAACTAAACAATCGCATAGTTGCGTTAAAACAGCGAGGGTAATTCTCTGGTCTTCTAGCTTTAATTCCCAGAGTTTTTCTGCCATTGCTTGAACAGATTCGGTATCATTTACCTGTACGGTATCGTTAGGGATAGGAATCCCCGCTTCTGCCATGGTTTCGACTAATTTATCCCAAGTTTCTTTCCAGTATTGTGCTTTATTGGGTTCCTTAGATTGTAAGCGCAGATTTTCACCCCAGAATCTTTCTAGTCCATAGGAAACGGATTCACGCATTTTAAAAGATTGATTGAGAGAATCTCGGTCTCGTAGTTTGGCAGCGAGAACTAATTTCTGAGCAATGCGATCGAGATTGTATTCTTTCCAAGCCATAATATTAGATAAAATGTAATTATTGATTAGCGTAGTTTAAAATAGTAACTTGGCAACGACCAAAACCGATGGATTCTAATCCTCCGAAATATAATTCTTTTTGGTTTACCGATTCTCCAAAAGGTTGCCATCCTGTTTCTTTGCAAGCAATGGGAAAAACTAAAATACTACCCACGGGTAAAGCTTCCACATTGAAAAAAGCTCCTTTTTCTGTATCCACTTTTTTCTGATCTTCTAGTAGTTTAACCCGGCTTTGTCGGTAGAGTGCCATATCGTGCAGCATGGATATATCGTTATCATCAACGACGACTAATTGAGAAGCTTTTAAATCCGCTTGCGGGGGAATCCACGAAGAAAGCTCCTCTAAGTGTTCAATTTCGAGAAATCCTAAGTTAAAAAATAAAACTTTGCTATTGCGGTTAACTCCCTGCACTACTCGCGCTTGTAAACTAGGGGAAGCAGTATAGGGATTGGGTACTTTTGCAGAGATTCCCGTGATTTGTTTGTAGCGTTTTAATAATAGGGGAGAAGTGACCCAAACTATCGGCTGTCCGGGACAAAATACCGGCAACCAAACGAGGGAAGCATATTCAAATTTAACTTTTGCTTCGGTGGTTCCTCCGTCTTCTTGTCCTGGGATTGTTTCGTGTCCGTACCATGTACGTTTTTCATCTATATTGTTCATATCGGCACGAAAACGGCCGCGAATAGAACTACCGGGGATAATTGCTGTTTGGGTGAATTGGTCACGAAAAATGAGGTTAAGATTACCCGTTTCTTCTCCTGCGGTTGCTCCCACATGAAGGGGTGCTAAGGTTTCAAGTATGCCATAACTTTTGTGATACATTTTTTGGTAAAAGTGAGTATTTTAGATGCTTGGGGATTATTCTAAACTAGGTTAATATTAATGTCAGGATTTTCTAAGATTTTGTTAATATTTTATCGTGGTATTTAGGCTATTAGGACAGCACAAAGCTAAGTAGGTGGGT
>NZ_CAIP01000439.1 GCF_000297435.1 Microcystis sp. T1-4
TGGGGAGTGGGGAAGTGGGGAAGTGGGGAGGTGGGGAGAGGGAGAGAATGCAGTACAGATTAGAAATTAATCAGAGGATAAAAAACTGGGGAAAAGATAGCTTCAGCGCAATACATCTGGGTGAATCTATTCGGTATCAATAACTCCCTCCTGCAATAACCTCTGATCAAAGCTTAACTGAAATCCAGCCGGGGACAAATGCGCTTTTTTTGTTCCTCAGAATTCTCCTCACCATCATCACAACCTAGGCACTGTTCACAGATAACCGCTCAGGGTCCCTCGATTTGCTACTCTAAAGGAAAGATAACCGATTCTTAAAACCAAATCTATGAGCATTCCCGAAATTAGCGTCCATGAACTCGCTCTCCGTTTAGCCGATCATGATCCTAATTTACAACTTATTGATGTGCGCGAACCGGAGGAAGTTGCCATGGCATCTGTAGCCAATTTTACCATTTTACCCTTGAGTCAATACCAAGAATGGTCGCCCACTATTGCCAGCCAATTCAACCCCCAAGCGGAAACCCTGGTTATCTGTCACCATGGCATGAGATCCCTGCAAATGTGCCAATGGCTACAAAGTCAGGGTTTTACTAATGTTAAAAATATTAACGGCGGCATCGATGCTTATTCCCTCCTCGTCGATCCTAATATTCCCCGTTACTAATTTTGATCGCCTCCATCGGGAAAAGAGCGGGGTAAACTATCCCCCTTCTCCCCATTGATTACGGTCCTTCGGTTTGTCTTCTGCAATGGACGGGGTTATAAGGAATGAAACCCTTATAGAGACAGACATTGCCGCGATTTTTGTCAATTGTTTTTGATCTAGAGCGAACTAATCAATTAAATCTCTGGCCAGATAAGGATATAGTCGATTTATGCCACCCGATCGAACCATACCAAGTAACGAAGAACCTTGATGACTGACTACTGATAACTGATAACTGATAACTGATAACTGATAACTGATAACTGATAACTGATAACTGATTAAGCGTTATACTGTCTAAAAAAATGTTATAAATCTTTTGTTAAGATTATTCCCCTATGTCCGCTAGAACCCATCTCAGCGATCGCTATCAACATATCTTAAAGGCGACAATCCAACATTATATCGCCACGGCCGAACCGGTTGGCTCGAAAACTCTACTTGATGAGTACAAATTTACTGTTAGTTCCGCCACGATTCGCAATGCTCTGGGTAAACTAGAAAAAGAAGGTTTACTCTATCAACCCCACACTTCCTCCGGACGCATTCCCTCCGATTGGGGTTATCGTCTCTACGTCGATGAGTTAATGACTCCCGATGACCGTATCGGCGAAAAAATCGGCTATTATCTGCATCAAAACGCTAAATCTCCCGCTTGGAGTCTCGAAAGTCTGCTGCAACGGGCCACCCAACTCTTAGCCGGTTTAAGCGGTTATATCGCTATCGTTACCCTTCCCCACACCCTCACCAATACCCTGCGTCATCTGCAATTAGTCCCCGTCTCGGATCGGCAGATCATGTTAATTATTGTTACAGATAGTTTACAAACACGCTCGGTTATGATAGAGATTCCTGAGTCTATGGCAACGGACAAGAAGGATGGATTAGCAGAAGAATTACAAATCCTCTCTAATTTTCTGGGGGAAAAATTAAAAGGTTATTGCTTGGCAGATTTAATTAACCTCGATTGGCAGCAAATCGAGCGAGAATTTACCCGTTATACCCATTTTCTCCAACAATTAAGCCAGGAAATCGGCGCTAGTCTCCAATCCACTGCCACCCCAGAAATTATCGTCCATGGTGTCGCTGAAGTCATTCGACAGCCAGAATTCGCCCAATGGCAACAAGTACAAATGTTACTGCATCTATTGGAAGCAGAACAGGATCGCCTTTTACCCCTGATTTTACAAAGACCAGAACCGGAAAAATCAGCTAAAAAAGTCAAAATCACCATTGGTTCCGAAAATCCTCTGGAATCCATGCGCCCTTGTACTCTTATCTCCGCTTTTTATAAACAGGGAGATACTCCCGTCGGTAGTGTTGGCATTATCGGACCGACGCGAATGTTATACGAAAATACCATTCCCCTGGTGGAATCCACCGCTAACTATCTCAGCGAGGCTATAAGTAAGTAGATATCCCCCGCAAAGGTTCGGGAATGGGAGAATCGACAGTAAACTCTAAAATTGTCTCACCATCGCCCAAATAGCCAGAATTGGCAAAACAGAGCAACATCCGCACCAGCGCCACCCACACCTCCCCATCGAACTCCCAATCCTGTCCCCGACGCGCTCCACAGGCGATCGATTTTAGCGCCCAAAAATAACTATTTCTCACCACTGAACCGCCTTTTTTATAAACCGGCACATCCTCATGGTGAATATAAAGAATATCATCTTTAGCGATCGCTCTCATTGGTGGCTAGGAAGGTTGCAGAAATTTTCAGTTGACTGTCCTAGATAATAACATCTTTAGCGATCGCTTGCGTCGCGCCAGAAAACCCACTAAGCTAAGACGCATCTTAACCGCCTATCCTTAGATTAGCTGAATCTCCCCTTGCCCCCCCGATGTCGGTAGGTTGGGGAGTTGCCCCCCGATGTCGGTGGGTGAGTTG
>NZ_CAIP01000438.1 GCF_000297435.1 Microcystis sp. T1-4
TGCATCGGTTACGCTACCGCTAACCCATCCTACAAATAATTGTGCCTCCCTACTTAGGTTTTAGATTCGGCCCTTGTAAACAGTGAACAGTAATCAGTAATCACTGGACATCTTTAATAATTAAGATTTTAGCTTGGTTGAGAGCTTGAACAATTGTACTAAAATTTCCCAGAAGCAGTTTAAATCCCTGACAGCTTATAAACTTTAGCGGCTTAAATCGCACCATTGAGGGGAAATCCCCCTTAACTAGGTACGGTAAGCCCCTAGGAGCCGACAAACCGGTCAATCTAGAATAATCTTTAGGGTATAAAAGTAATCTCTTATAGAAAATGCAGCCAACCAATCCACAACAATTTACAGAAAAAGCTTGGGAGGCAATCGTCAAAACGCCGGACATTGCCAAACAGCACAGCCAGCAACAAATCGAAAGCGAACATCTAATGAAAGCCCTTCTCGAACAGGAGGGATTAGCGGGCAGTGTCTTTAGTAAAGCGAATATTAGTCTAGCCCGTTTGCGGGATCGAACCGATGACTTTATCCGTCGTCAACCGAAAATCTCTAACCCCGGCGACTCGATTTATTTAGGTCGTAGTTTAGATAGTTTACTCGATCGAGCGGAAAATTATCGCCGAGAATTTGGAGATGACTTTATCTCGATCGAGCATTTAATTTTAGGTTACGCTAAAGATGATCGCTTCGGTAAAAATATTTTTCAAGAATTCGGACTTACCGAAAACAAACTCAAAGAAATTATTCAACAAGTCAGAGGTAGTCAAAAAGTGACCGATCAGAATCCAGAAGGCAAATACGAGGCCCTAGAAAAATACGGACGGGATCTGACCCAATTGGCACGGGAAGGTAAATTAGACCCCGTAATTGGACGGGATGACGAAATCCGTCGCACCATTCAGATTCTCTCGCGTCGGACTAAAAATAACCCGGTTTTAATCGGGGAACCGGGAGTAGGAAAAACTGCCATTGTCGAAGGATTAGCCCAGCGGATTATTAACCGTGATGTGCCAGAATCTCTGTTAGATCGGACTCTCATTTCTCTCGATTTGGGTGGCTTAATTGCGGGAGCAAAATATCGCGGGGAATTTGAGGAAAGATTAAAAGCTGTCCTCAAGGAAGTCACCGATTCTCAAGGCAATATCATCATGTTTATTGATGAAATTCATACCGTTGTCGGTGCGGGAGCCACTCAAGGGGCAATGGATGCGGGCAATTTATTAAAACCAATGTTAGCCCGGGGTGAATTACGTTGTATTGGGGCCACTACCCTCGATGAATACCGCAAATATATCGAAAAAGATGCGGCGCTAGAAAGACGTTTTCAAGAGGTTTTAGTGGATGAACCAAATGTGGTCGATACTATTTCGATTCTTCGCGGTCTCAAAGAACGTTATGAGGTGCATCATGGGGTGAAAATTGCCGATAATGCTTTAGTGGCGGCGGCACTGCTTTCTAATCGTTATATTAGTGATCGCTTTTTGCCCGATAAGGCCATTGATTTAGTTGATGAAGCGGCGGCTAAATTGAAGATGGAAATCACCTCTAAACCAGAAGAACTCGATGAAATTGATCGCAAAATTCTCCAGTTAGAAATGGAAAAACTTTCCCTACAACGGGAATACGATCCAGCTTCGCGAGAACGGTTAGAAAAGTTAGAAAAAGAACTGGCTAACCTCAAGGAAGAACAATCGGGATTAAATGCCCAATGGCAAGGGGAAAAAGAGATTATCGATAAAGTTCGTGGGGTTAAAGAAGCGATCGAACAAGTTAATCTGGAAATTCAACAGGCCGAACGCGATTATGATTATAATCGGGCTGCGGAATTAAAGTTCGGAAAATTAACCGATCTGCAGCGGCAAATGTCCGCCCTAGAAACTCAATTGGCCGACAAACAAACCACCGGCAAAAGTTTATTAAGAGAAGAAGTTCTCGAATCGGATATCGCCGAAATTATCTCGAAATGGACGGGAATTCCTCTCAATAAATTAATCGAATCGGAAAAAGAAAAACTCCTCAATCTGGAAGAGGAATTACACGAAAGTGTCATCGGTCAAGAGGAAGCGGTCACAGCCGTAGCCGAAGCGATTCAACGTTCCCGCGCCGGTTTATCGGACCCCCACCGTCCCACGGCCAGCTTTATTTTCCTCGGTCCGACGGGTGTTGGTAAGACAGAATTGGCGAAAGCTTTAGCTCGCAATCTCTTTGACACCGAAGAGGCTCTAGTTCGCATCGATATGTCGGAATACATGGAAAAACACAGCGTTTCCCGTCTCATGGGTGCGCCTCCGGGATACGTCGGCTACGATGAAGGAGGACAATTAACCGAGGCAATCCGGCGTCGTCCCTACTCTGTCATCCTCTTTGATGAGATTGAAAAAGCCCATCCCGACGTTTTTAACGTTATGTTACAAATCCTTGACGATGGGCGCTTAACCGACTCTCAAGGTCATCTGGTTGATTTCAAAAATACCATCATTATTATGACCAGTAATATCGGTTCTCAATACATTTTAGACGTGGCCGGTGATGAGTCTCGTTATGAGGAAATGCAGGCCCGGGTGATGGAAGCAATGCGGAATAGTTTCCGTCCCGAATTCCTCAATCGTATCGATGAAACGATCATTTTCCATAGTTTACAAAAAGCACAACTGCGCTCGATTGTCAAACTACAGATCGGTAATCTCAGCGACCGCTTGATGGAACAAAAATTAGCCCTGAAATTTGCCGATATTGCCCTCGATTATCTAGCAGAAATTGGTTACGATCCAGTGTACGGTGCGCGACCCCTAAAACGAGCAGTACAAAGATATGTGGAAACTCCGATCGCTAAGGCAATTCTGCGCGGCGAATTTAAAGCGGGAGACACGATTTTTGTCGATGTGGCCGATGAAAGATTGACCTTTAAACGGTTAGCTTCCCCGGTAGTAACTGCTTAATTCGCAAGGGTGGGCAATGCTCACCCTTTGATTATTATGGAAGCAGGGGATTTTTGCTTGAATCTATGACTTTAACACTGCTCGCACCACCGGCTGAAATAATTCACCTGTCCGGGATTAGCTGGAAAACCTACGAAACGCTGCTCGCAGAAATGAGCGATCGCCGTCTCCGGCTGACCTACAATCGTGGCAATTTAGAAATCATGGCTCCTTCGACCGGACACGAAAGATTCAAGAAAGTGGCGGGGCGATTTGTTGAGACAATGGCTGAAGAACTCCGGATTCGGATAGAACCCTTGGGGTCAACCACCTTTAAACGCCCTCAATTAAGCGGTGCAGAACCAGATGAATGCTTTTACATTGATAATATTGAGGCGGTTCGGGGGAAAAAGCGACTGGACTTAAATGAAGACCCAGCACCGGATTTAGTCATAGAAATTGATGTCACCAGCAGTTCTCAAAATAGCCTTCAGGTTTATGCAGATCTAGGCGTGGCAGAGGTTTGGGTTTATAATGGGGAATCTCTGGTTATCCAACAATTACAAAATGGCACTTATATCACCTCCCCAACCAGTCGATTTTTTCCTAATTTACCCATCTTAGAAATTGCTATATTTTTACAACAAGCTGGCCAGACAGATTACCTAGAGTTAGTAAAAGCATTTCGGAATTGGGTAAGAAGTCAGTTGAAAAAATAAATCTGAACCGGAGGCTCAAAAAGGGAAATTAACAAGTTTCCCTTTTGGGTCGTCGGTCGTCAATACCAAATCAGGTTACACTTCATCGACCCGAAGGTTAATGCGGATGGAGGGACTCGAACCCACACATCGAAAAGATACTAGAACCTAAATCTAGCGCGTCTACCAATTCCGCCACATCCGCAAATATGTCAGCTTATTCCATCATAGCATAAGATACTATAGGAAAGATAAAATTTTTTATTCTTAATAATTTTATGCTCTTAGGTTTTGTCTTTCAGTCTCCCGGCCCCGTCTTCTGGGAGATCGGACCGATTTCGGTGCGCTGGTATGGATTTCTCATCGCTATGGCGGTATTATTGGGTGTCACCCTCTCCCAGTACCTCGCCCAAAAAAGAGCGATCAATCCCGATTTAATCGCTGATTTGGCCATTTGGTTAGTAGTGGGGGCCATACCTGCAGCCCGTCTGTACTATGTTCTGTTTCAGTGGCAAGAATACGCGCAAAATCCTGCTGATATTATCGCCATTTGGAAGGGAGGTATCGCTATTCACGGGGCAATTATCGGGGGTTTGCTGGCGGCCCTAATCTTTGCTCGCATTAATCGGGTTTCTCTTTGGCAATTACTCGATCTGGTGGCCCCTTCCGTCATTCTCGGTCAAGCGATCGGACGTTGGGGTAACTTTTTTAATTCGGAAGCTTTTGGCAGTCCGACTAATTTACCCTGGCGGTTGTTTATTCCTCCGGCTAGTCGTCCTTTAGAATATATCACCGTCGATTATTTTCACCCTACCTTTCTCTACGAATCTATCTGGAATCTGGGAGTTTTTGCCCTACTTATCTATCTATTTTTCTGGGGTTTAAAACACCCTAGCAAATTAAAAATTGGCACCCTTACCCTAGTCTATTTTATCGCCTACAGTCTAGGTAGATTCTGGATCGAGGGACTACGCACCGATAGTTTAATGTTTGGTCCTCTGAAAATGGCACAAATAATTAGTTTAGCAGCGATCGCTGTCGGTCTTTTCGGTTTATTCTGGTTATATAAACTCCAGCGTCCTTTACCGGATGTGGTGGCGACCGTCAGTTATAATCAAAAGTTACCCTAGCTAACCCTGACCATGGATCTAGTAACAATTTTTCAACAGGTTTTAAACGGTTTATCTATCGGTAGTGTCTATGCTATTTTTGCCCTCGGTTACACTTTGATTTTTTCCATTTTAGGGATTATCAATTTTGCCCATGGCGCAATTTTTACCCTCGGAGCCTATTTTACCTATGCTCTAGCGGGGGGAGTTTTCGGTTTTAATGGTTTATTGGCTAATGCCAAATTACCCTTTTCCTTACCCTTTTTTTTAGCACTCTTGCTAGGCTGTATCCTTTCAGGTTTCACCTCGGTTCTTCTGGAAAGATTGGCCTTTAAACCCCTCCGGGTACGGGGTTCCGATTCCCTCTTAACTTTGGTTTCTAGCCTAGGAGCAGCGGTGGTGATTGTCAATGTTATTCAATACTTAGTCGGGGCAGAAATTTATACTTTTCCCGATGGTATCTATGGCAATCTTCCCCCCGCAATTAATTTCGGTACAGATGATCGGCCCGTGGCAATTCGCACAATTCAGATTATTATTTTTCTGGTTTCAGCAGTTATGGTGGCTTTACTAACTTATTGGGTTAATTTTACCAAAATGGGCAAAGCTTTACAAGCGGTAGCGGAAGATGTCACCACGGCCAGTTTGTTGGGGATCAATCCCGAAAAATTTATCGTGATTACTTTTTTTATTAGTGGTGCCTTGGCAGGTTTAGCAGGAACTTTAGTCGGCTCTAGTGTTAGTATCGCTGGCCCCTATTTCGGTATTGCTTTCGGATTAAAAGGTTTAGGAGTGATTGTTTTAGGGGGATTGGGAAGTATCCCCGGAGCGGTCATCGGTGGTTTATTATTGGGTATTGCCGAAGCTTTTGTTCCCGCAGAATATTCCGGTTATCGAGAGGCGATCGCTTTTGCTATTCTCTTTATTATGTTGTTAGTTCGTCCCCAGGGTTTACTAGGCAGAAAGTTAATTGAAAAAGTCTAAGTAAGTTTAATTGGCCCGGAGAAAAACTGTTTTTCCCGACAAGGAAGATTGATAGGCAGCATAGGCCACTTCTAGGGCATAAAGACTGGCTTGGGGAGTAACATAGAGAGGAACCCGATCAAACAGATAATCTAGCACCATGGCGGTATCTTTGGCAAAAAGACCGCGACGGGTTTCCGCTTCTAAAGCTTGGCTACCTTGACTATTAATTAACTGCCCTTTTTCCCCTTCAAAAATTAAGCTGCCCCCCTCACCATGAATAGTGAAAGTTCGCTCATTTTGCCAAAAAACTTGGCCTTTACCGTAGGTAACTTCGGCAATTAAGCCATTTTTAAATAATAACTGCGCCTCACACAAACAGGCAAGAAAATAATCGGATTCCGAACCATTCCAATAACGACAATGACAGGATACGGACTCCACTTCCCCAAATAAATTAGTAAAGCGATGGATACGAGAAAGGGCTGCAATCAAAGGAAAACCGAATAAATCCCGATGAAATGTCCAGCGCTGGGGTGCTGGTCTGCCTGGGACGATCGTGGTATAACGGGCTAGGTGGATATTACCGAGGCTGGCTAAATATTGCTGTTGGGTTTGATGCAGTCCCCCCAAAAGTTCGATATGTTCGACGTGCAGTAATTTGTTCTCGGTTTCGGCTAGGGTGATTAATTCTGCTGCTGCCGCTGGGTGGAAAGCCAGAGGATACTCGACGATAACGTGCTTACCAGATTTTAAGGCCGTACGCGCAATCAAAGCATGGGACTGATTAACGTTGGCAATGACAATCAGATCGAGATCGGGATGGCTGGCCAGGCTTACTGCCGAATCTAGGGCAGAAATTTGGTATTTTTGCGAGAAATTAGCGATCGATTCGGGACTATTACCGCTAAAATACAGAAGCTCGGTGCGATCGTCGGCTTGCAAGCTTTCAGCACGACGTTGAGCGGCGAACCCTGTGCCAACTATACCAATTTTTAAGGGACGATGAGAAGTCATCAGGGGCATTCTGGCGACATTAATTATCGGGAAGTGGGGTGTGGGGTGCAGGGTGTGGGCTGTGGGGAGATAGGGGTGTGGGGAGATAGGGGTGTGGGGAGATAGGGGAATTTCAACTAAAACCCCAAAACCCTAAAACCCCAACTCCCTAAAACCCCAACTCTCAACTCCTGAATACTCTCTCCTGAATACTTTCTACTGAATTCTGCCTTTCCTAGCTTTATCTTTGCAATCAACTCATCTATTATCTCAAAAATAGCGCCATAAAAGATGTGGGGGGGGTGAATTCAGATTTTGAATGGACAACGCCAATTTTTTGCTCCTGTTTAGGCCTCAGATCTTCTAAACTGCCGTCGGTTGTCGGGGAGCATGACGACGAGGGGAAACCACCACGGGAGTGGGCGACACCGTACAGGTTAATTCTAGAGACTGTTCTAAACTAACCACCCGATTGAGTTGTTGCCATTCAGTGCTAAAAGGAGGCATCGCTAGAGCGCAGGCTTTCCAATGAGCTTCGACGGGAACATCTAGTTGTTGACAAGTGCCACCGCGCCGACCTTGGGTTTGATAGTATCGGCAGTATCGACAGGAAGAAGTAAGAAAGTTTGCTGCTTGCATGGGTGGGCTTTAAAAGGAAGATGATTATAAGGAACTCAAAGGATGACTCTCTTTTTGCTCTGTGTAATATTGTCCTACCCCGTGCCAAGGCTATTTTCCTGACTACCATAGCTAGAACTGTTATGCCATATAGTTTTTAGTGATCCCCAAAAAAAATTTTGTTTTTAGAATCTTTTAATAGTTACTTTGCAAAAAGCAGCACTGTCTCAAAACAGAGGAGTTTAACTCAGTTGTGGCCGCGGTTATCGGCTCTAGTATCGCCGATAACAAACCGGGGATCAAGCCTTAGCCGAATAGAATTGATGAATACAGGTTCAATTAAGACAGAAAAGATCGGCCAATTGATTCCCGACTCAAAAGCACTCTTTCCACAAGACTATAAAAAAAATTAATCTTTTACCCCAGCGGACTGGGCAAAACAAAAAGCACAACATTGCCAACGCTCAAGCTCTCCGGAGGGAGTGGGAGACTGACAACGAGGACAAATCGGCCAGGATCGGGTTCTGTGAACTATTTTCTGGCTCCAACTCTCTAAACCGTCCAGTTGCCGGGGATTTTCTGGCGGTTTTTCCGGGGTGACATAACTAGGATGATCTCTGAGGGAATTAGGTGCGATCGCTTCTGGGGGAATTAACTTACTATCCTGCTGCCAACGGGCAGCAGAAAAGCGCATATCGCTCAGGGAAGTCTCTAACTGACTATTAAGCCGTTTTAATAAGCTATAGCGTTGTAAGGACAATTCCTGTGCTAAAGCGGCGCTACTGGTAGCCACCGATAAAACCCCGCGACTCAGGGAAAAAGGCCGGGTTTGCTCCAGCAGACGGGGATTAATAATTTTTGGCCATAATTGCAGCACTTGCTCGTAGTGGCAATATTCTTCCCAACCCGCCTGTTGAGTAATAGCCGCCAAAATTTTGTCAAGAGAATGTAAAGACATCTGGAAAATCTAGAGAGTACCACGTTAGACTAGGACGAAAAAACCCCTAAGTAGCTGGTTATAATTAAATTAAAAATGGATTTTAGATTCGATCCCCCCTGCCCCCCTTGATAAGGGGGGTGCCGATCCCCCCTTAGTCCCCCCTTGATAAGGGGGGTTTCTGATAATTTTTAACGCCTACCTACTTAACTTTTCAGCATAACCCTATAATACCGTCATGAAATCCGATCGACCCCCATCCCGCCAAGATTTGCCTCTCTCGATCGTCCATCAACCCAGTTCAGCCATCGATCCCGCTCAGAAACCAGAATACCTAGAAGCTTCTGTCATCAATGTCTATCCCCAAGCTAAAGATATCTTTTTTACCCCTTGGGGTATCCGGGCAATGGTGATCTTTTTAATGGCTAATAGTCTCCTCTCTCTCAATCAATGGTTAACCAGCACCACCCCCACCCCGAGGAAAGCTGAGAATTCCCCCCGGGAGCAGCACCAAAATAACTCCCGCCACCTCGATCGATTGATAGCGATCGCTCGTCCAGTACAGAAAACCCCTCAAACCAGTCCGATCGCTAATATTCCCGCTCCTCCCCTTAAAACCAGTCCGATCGCTAACATTCCCGCCCCACCGGTGGTTCAGCCTCCCCCCACCGCTATCAATCTGACTAACGCCCTCTTACCCCCGAATCCGCCACCGTCCCTCATGCCCGCCCATCAATTACCCGTCAGTAAGATCAAGCAATCTTTACCCGTCGCCCCCTCTTCCCCCGCTACCCCGCCCGTATCTTCCCTAGTTTCCGCACCACCACCACCACCGACCAAAGTCACCCCCGCCCCCTCTCCGGCGGTCATTAACGAACGAATGTTAGAGGAATTGCGTCAAAGAGAAGAATCACCCGCTAATTTACCCTTTTTTCAACGGGAAAAAGCCCGTCGCTTGGCCGATCAAAACCGACAGGATGCGGCCGAGTTGATGAAACAGTTACCGCCAGAATTACAAGTGGCCCCTTCTCCCAGCAGTCCGCCACCTTCAGAAACAGTCAATCCCTCCCAGTCCCCCGTCCCTAGTTCTATCATTATTGATAGGAGCGGCACTTCGGTAAACTACTAGGGTTGGTATCGGGAGGACGGCAATGGGTTTGTTAGATCGCATGGGCCAAGCAATTCGCGCCCAAGTCAATAGTCTGATTCAGGAAAACCAAGATCCAGAAAAACTGCTGGAAAAGGCCATCTTGGCCATGGAAGGGGAATTGATGCAAATGCGACAAGCCCTGGCGGCAGCCGTCGCTACCCAGAAACGTACCGAGCGCCAAAGACAACAACAGGAAAAAGCCGCTCAAACTTGGCACGAACGCGCCCAATTAGCCCTAGATCACGGTAACGAAGAACTCGCCCGCCAAGCTCTCAGCCAATGGCAAACCTATCAGAGTCAGATCGCCCCCCTACAAACCTCCCTGCAACAACAAACGGCTATTATACAAAAATTAAAGAAAGAACTCTTGACAATTGAACGCAAATATGCTGAGATGAAAGCACAGAAAAGCCTTTATGTGGCCAGATTGCGATCAGCGAGCGCCAGTCAAAAAGCTCAAGAAATTATGGGCAGTTTGAACAGCGGTCAGATGGGGACTATTTTTGAGAAATTAGAAGCAAAAGTCCTAGAAGCCGAATCCCAAGCCGATTTAATCCAGTATAAAGACCCCTTAGAGCGACAATTCCAAGATTTAGAGGGACAAAAACAAATTGAAGCGGAATTACTCAAGTTAAAACAAGAAAACTTGGATGGGTGATAGGGAATTATAAATTATGAATTATGAATTATGAAGTGGGGTGTAGGGTGTGGGGAGAAAAAAGCTGTCTCCTGTCTCCTTACTCTTGACTGTTGACTCCTAACTCCTATCCCCTATCCTAGCTCTCGTGGTTTATATTGGATAATAAGCCGTTAGGCAAGATGGGAAATTTTAAGAACAGTTAACTGATTTAGTACACACTGAGAGGAACAAGAGCGTCATGGGTTTATTTGATCGCCTTAGCCGAGTTGTCCGAGCTAACCTCAATGATATGGTGAGCAAGGCTGAAGATCCAGAAAAAATGCTGGAGCAAGCTGTCAGTGATATGCAAGAGGATCTAGTACAGGTACGTCAAGCGGTTGCTAGAGCGATCGCAGAACAGCGACAAACGGAACAAAAATACAGCAAAGACCAGTCAGAAGCCAATAAATGGGAACAAAGAGCCAAATTAGCCCTTTCTAAAGGGGATGAAAACCTCGCCAGGGAAGCTCTTAAACGCAAGAAAGATCTAACAGAAACCGCCGCCATTCTCAAAAATCAACTGGATCAGCAAACGGTACAGGTAGATAGTCTGAGAAAAAACTTGATTGCGCTCGAAAGTAAGATTTCTGAGGCAAAAACCAAGAAAAATATGTTGGTAGCTCGCTCCAGAGCCGCAAAAGCTAACGAACAAATCCAGAAAACCCTTGGCAGTATCAATACCAGTAGTTCCGTGGATGCTTTTGAGCGCATGGAAGAAAAAGTTATGCAGTTAGAAGCCAGTAGTCAAGCGCTCGCTGAATTGGGTCCTAGCGACATGGAACGTCAATTCGCTGCCCTAGAATCGGGCAGCGATGTGGATGATGAATTAGCAATGCTAAAAGCACAAATGTCCGGGGGAGCATTACCCGGTACAACTTCTAGTCAACCCACTTTACCCCAAGCAACCACCGTCAGGGATTCGGTAGTGGATGCAGAATTAGAGGAATTGCGATCGAAGTTGAAAGAACTGTAAAACTTTGAGAGCGTCGAGACGTACTATCTACGGTACGTCTCTATTTATTAATTTTGTTGTTGAGATAGGGAATAAGCTAAAACGCATTTTAACCGCCTATCCTTAGATTAGTTCTCTCCTCCGACGTCGGGGTAGGGTTGATTCATGAATCAACCCTACTATGAATCAACCCTACTATGAATCAACCCTACTATGAATTAACCCTACTATGAATTAACCCTAACATGAATTAACCCTAACATGAATCAACCCTAACATGAATTAACCCTACTATGAATTAACCCTAGGGGCAAGGGGGGGTGTTGCCTCTTGGCTCATCTCAACAAGCAATTTAAATACTTAACATCTTCTTAATTGCTACTCATAATTAACCATCACTATTATGCGGGATGATTTATCTAATTTACGTTCCTCAATTATCGAAGTAATTGCCTTACAAAAAAGAGCCGAACAACAGTACAACCAGGCACAAGCTGAGGTTTTAAAATGGCAAGAAAGAGTTAAACTCGCCCTAGATAAAGGTGATGAGTCTCTGGCACAAGAAGCTAATATAAAGAAAAAACATCACATTAATACCGCAAATATTATTAAAAATCAACTGGAAAAACTGAATATCCAAGTTGATAAACTGAAAGAAAAATTGCCGATTTTAGAAAGAAAGATTAACGAAAAAAGTATCGGCAGTATAGATACTATTTACCCTTCAGCTTTTGAGCGCATGGAAGCAAAATTTATGCAGTCAGAAGCCAGTAGTCAAGCGATTGGTGAATTGAGTCCTAGCGACATGGAACGGGGGTTCTTCTAGATTCTGTGTGATAAGTTTAACTTACATAGGATCGATCGATCTTTGTGTCCTTTGTGTCTCTGTGGTTCGTTCCACTCACTGCCCCAAGACTGTATCTTAGAATACATTTTACCCACCAAACCTGGGAGAGCCGAACGGGTATTCGTTGGACTAGAAGCGAGTAGCGATGTGGATGATGAATTAGCACTGCTAAAAGCACAAATGTTACTGGGTAAAACTGCCCATCCACCCACCCTCAAGGATTCAGCAGTAGATGCAGAAATAGAGGAATTGCGATCGAAGTTAAAAGAACTGTAAAACTTTGAGATTGTCGAGACGTATTGCAGCCCTTCTCATCAATATGAAGTATAGCCTAATCTGGTATCTAAGACCGAAGACTAGCTAATGTTAACCGTTTTGGCGTTTCCCAGAACGAAAACTTTGTACCTCATCATTATAAAAAAAATTCCCAAACAATGCCGCTCAAAACCCTTTAATTCTGAAGATAATCCTAAGATTCAGCCCGAAAAAGAGCCAGAAAGGTGAGGATAGCTAGGATGGAAGTGAAAAGCAATTTTGACTCGAAATTATCCCAAGGGATCGATCGCATTTAACGAAACCCTTACCCCAACAGCATAAGACAAGAGAAGGACTTATTAAGGAGAAACCCAGCCATGAAAATCGGCGTAATCAAAGAAAGTGACCAAGGCGAGGCGCGGGTGGCGCTAGTGCCGGATACCGTCGCCCGTTTAGTCAAGGCGGGATTTGAGGTAATGGTCCAAAATGGGGCGGGAATTAGCGCTAACTTTGCCGATAGTGCCTATAGTGCCGTGGGATCCGCCCTGAGCGAAAACAGCGAATATATCTATGAAACTGCCGATATTATTCTCAAAGTCGTCCCTCCTAGCGATAGCGAGATCGATCGCCTGAAAGGTGGCGGTATCCTCATCGGCTTTCTCGATCCCCTGCGTCAACCCCGGCGCATTGCCAAATTAGCCGAGCGCGGGATTACAGCTTTGAGCATGGAATTAATTCCCCGCAGTAGTCGCGCCCAGAGTATGGATGCCCTCTCCTCTCAGGCTAACCTCGCCGGTTACAAAGCGGTACTCCTCGCCGCCGTTGAGCTGCCGAAAATGTTCCCGATGATGACTACCGCCGCCGGTACGATCGCCCCCGCCAAAGTGCTGGTATTGGGGGCAGGAGTCGCTGGATTGCAAGCTTGCGCTACCGCCCGCCGTTTGGGGGCAGTGGTGGAGGCTTTTGATATTCGTCCCCAAGTCAAAGAAGAAGTGCAGAGTGTCGGGGCGAAATTTATTGAAATGCCCCTAGAAGAAGATACCGTCGCCGATAACGGTTATGCCAAAGAGGTTTCTCTTAGCACACAGGAGCGCATTTGTCAAGCCCTAACGGAACCAATTAAGCGGGCTGATGTGGTGATCACCACCGCCCAAGTACCGGGGAAACAGGCCCCGCTGCTAGTCACCAAAGAAATGATCGCCACCATGAAAGCGGGGTCGGTAATCGTTGATTTAGCGGCGGAACAGGGCGGAAATTGCGCCTACACCCAACCGGGACGAGAAATCATCGAAAATGGGGTAAAAATCGTCGGAGCCGTTAATCTTCCTGCCACAGTGGCCACCAATGCCAGCCAGATGTACGCCAAAAACCTGCAAATGCTGCTACAGCTTCTAGTCAGCAAAGAGGGCAGTTTAAACCTCGATTTTGCCGATGACATCATTGATAGTGCCTGTGTCACCCACGCTGGCGAAATCCGCAACCAACGCATTAAATCCGCCCTCAGTGAACAGTTATCCGCTTTTTAGCTATCAGGATTCAGGAGGCAGGAGTCAGGAGTTAGGAGTTAGGAGTCAGGAGTCAGAAGGCAGCTTTGTTCTCCCCACTTCCCACTTCATAATTCATAATTCATAATTCATAATTCATAATTCCCCAATCCCCCACTTCCCCATCCCCCCATCCCCCCATCCCCCCCAATCCCCCACTTCCCAATCCCCAACCCCTATCCCCTTTTTAATTAACCAATGACTGCCCAACTTTTAACCGCTTTAGTGGTATTTGTCCTCGCTTCCTTTGTCGGTTTCGAGGTGATCAATAAAGTTCCTCCCACTCTCCATACACCCCTGATGTCGGGAGCGAATGCAATTTCAGGTATCGCCGTTGTCGGTGCGCTCCTCATCGCCGGAGGCACGGATTGGCACGAATTAACCGTAATTTTAGGGTTAATTGCCGTTATTTTGGCGATGGTTAACGTGGTCGGTGGTTTTGTCGTTACCGATCGAATGCTGCAAATGTTCAAGAAAAAAGAGGCTAAATCATGAATAATGCCCTGATCACAGGGATCGAGTTATCCTATCTACTCGCCGCCATTTTATTTATCATCGGTCTTAAACAATTATCTTCCCCCGCTACCGCCCGTCAAGGCAATTTTCTGGCCGCCATCGGGATGCTAATCGCCGTTATTGCCACCTTAATCAATCAAGAAATCCTCAGCTATGGTTTAATCGCCGTGGCGTTGGTGATTGGCTCAATTATCGGCCTGGTTTCGGCGCAAAAAGTCCCGATGACGGCTATGCCCCAAATGGTGGCGATTTTTAACGGTTTAGGCGGTGCTGCCAGTGCTTTAATTGCCATGGGCGAATACTGGCGTTTACTGCAAAGTGGTGAAAATATTGCCTTTGACTCGATACTGATCGCTATTTTGGGTATATTGATCGGCGGTGTCACTTTTACCGGCAGTGTCCTCGCTTTTGCCAAATTACAGGAATTAATCAGTGGCGCGCCCGTAACTTTTCCTTTCCAACAACCCTTTAACATTCTCTTGCTACTCACCTTTTTAGGGGGTAGTGTCTATCTCTTTTTTGATCCCACCTCGATCGATGTTTTCCTGACCTTGGTGGCACTTTCCCTAATTTTCGGGGCTTTATTCGTGCTTCCCATCGGCGGCGGCGATATGCCGGTGGTTATCTCCCTCTTAAACTCTTTTTCGGGACTTGCCGCCAGCGTGGTCGGTTTTATCCTGATGAATAGTATGCTGATCATCGCCGGTGCTTTGGTGGGTGCGTCGGGGATTATCCTGACTCAGATCATGTGTAAAGCCATGAATCGATCGCTGGCTAGTGTACTATTTGGAGCATTTGGTACAGGTGCTAGTGCCGGAGGCGAAGCGAGCGCCACTTCTAGCCTTGATAAATCGGTTCATGCGATCGATTCAGAAGAAGGGGCAATGATGCTCGGTTATGCGCGTTCTGTGGTGATTGTACCCGGTTACGGCATGGCGGTGGCCCAAGCACAACACGCGGTGCGAGAATTGGCTGAACAGTTGGAAAAAAATGGCGTTGAGGTTAAATATGCTATTCACCCCGTGGCGGGAAGAATGCCCGGCCACATGAATGTATTATTGGCCGAAGCTAATGTTCCCTATCCGCAACTCTACGACATGGATGATATTAATCCTGAGTTTGAGCGCGTCGATGTGGCCTTAATTATTGGGGCGAATGATGTGGTTAATCCCGCTGCCCGTCACGATAAAGCTAGTCCCATTTATGGAATGCCAATTCTCGACGTGGATAAGGCACAGCACACGATCGTGATTAAGCGCAGTATGCGATCGGGTTTTGCCGGGGTAGAAAACGAATTATTCTACAATCCCAAAACCTTTATGCTCTTTGGTAGCGCTCAAGATGTGGTAGCACAATTAGTATCACAAGTCAAGGATTTGTCATAATTCTTGACAAATAGGACGGGGTTTTCACCCCGTCTTTTTTTTTATCCGATTTTCCAGAGTTTAAAGATAATCCAGAACTAATTCCCCTTTGCTCACTTTTTCGGTAATTAAAGTTCTGACTAACTCTAATTCTTCCAGGGTCACTTTACCATCAGACCTCATAGCTAGGGCGATTCTTTCCCTTTCTCCTTGAGTGATCACGCCATCAACACTAGCCTGTTCGATAATAGCCCGTAACTTTTCTAGTTCCTGTTGTTCTTCTGCGGTTAATTCTGCTTGATTAGGGCGAGATATTTCCATAAAAATTTCTCCTTGAGTGATCAATACAAACTTGATAATTTTTTTCTAAGTAGTAGAAGCCATGGCAGTTATCCCCAGTCAGGATCAGCAATCAGGGACAATGATTTTAGCAAGAGCTAGACCTTGATTCTTGACAGGGAGCCACTAAACCTCAACAGACGATCGATGATAACTGATAGAGCTTACAGTATAGTGATTAATAGAAGCATTTTGCAAAGAATTATCGAGATAAAGAATGGATATTCGATCGACTGACACCTCGCTCCTTACTTGGACAGGAGATACTTTAGCCCTAGGTTTACCAGAAGGAGCCGTAGAGATTGCAGGAGAATTGGCAGAATTAAACAATAAACTGGGGGGAACCCTAGAGGAACTCATCTCCGAGACGGAATTCGAGGGAAAATTAGGCAGTAGTGCGGCCACTCGTCTAGGTGGTGGTGGTCCGATTCGCAAATTAATCCTGGTGGGATTGGGAAAAACTGCCGATTTCGACCTGCAAACCCTGCGTCTAGCGGCCGCTGCCATCGCTCGTCTGGCCAAACAACAAAAAAGCCAAGCTCTGGCCATCAGTTTACCGGTAGTTGGTGATCAGTCCGCCACCGCCGGAGCAATCACGGAAGGGCTGCTGTTGGCCACCCATCAGGATACCCGCTTCAAGTCCACTAAGGAGGAAAAAGGAGCCAAATTAGAAACCGTCGAGTTATTGGGTTTAGGAGAGCAAACATCTGCGATCGCCAAAGCCGAGCAAATCTGTTCCGGGGTGATTCTGGCCAGAGAATTAGTCAATGCTCCCGCGAACACCGTCACCCCCCTGACCATGGCAGAAACCGCCGAGCAAATTGCCGCCGAATACGGATTAAGTCTCAAAATTCTGGAACAGGAAGAATGCGAAAGCTTGGGCATGGGAGCCTTCCTAGGAGTGGCCAAAGCCTCGGATATTCCCCCGAAATTCCTTCATTTAATCTATAAACCCCAAGGAACACCGAAACGTAAACTAGCAATCGTTGGCAAAAGTCTAACCTTTGATTCCGGCGGTTTGAATATTAAAGGGGCCGGCAGTGGCATCGAAACCATGAAAATGGATATGGGGGGTGGTGCCGCTACCCTAGGCGCAGCCAAGGCGATCGCTCAATTACGGCCAGAAGTGGAAGTACACTTTATCTGTCCGGCTACGGAAAATATGATTAGTGGTCGCGCTATGCACCCCGGGGACATTTTAACCGCTTCTAACGGCAAAACTATTGAAGTCAATAACACCGATGCCGAGGGACGATTAACCCTGGCCGATGGCTTGGTTTTTGCGGAAAAATTAGCGGTGGATGCGATCGTGGATCTAGCCACTTTAACCGGGGCCTGTGTCGTTGCCTTGGGGGACGATATCGCCGGTTTATGGAGTAGCGATGAGAGTCTCGCGGATCAACTCCAACAGGCCGCCAAATTAGCCGGCGAAAAATTCTGGCCAATGCCTCTAGAAGAAAAATATTTCGAGGGGATGAAGTCTCAAATTGCCGATATGAAAAACACCGGCCCGCGCCCCGGCGGTTCCATTACAGCCGCTTTATTTTTGAAGCAATTCATTAATAATACTCCCTGGCTGCACCTAGACATCGCAGGTCCGGTCTGGTGCGATAAGGAAAATGGCGTTAATAATTCCGGGGCCACCGGTTTTCCCGTCCGCACTCTAGTTAATTGGGTCATGGCCAATAATTAATTTATCGGTGATCGGTAAGCGGTATTAAGTGAGGAGTATTTTCACTGATTACTGTTTACTAATCCCTGAAAAATCTGCCCCACCCCTGACCCCTATCTCAAGGTCGCGAGAGGACTCCCGTTAAACTGCGTAGCGGTTAACGGGAGATGAATCGCGACCAGAATGAAACTAACGCGGTAGCGTTTCCACTTTCCGGGAGTTTTGGTTCTCGACGTATTTTTTTAGTTGTTCGACAGTAACGTCGCCACAACTAGCCACGAAATAAGCTCCCGCCCAAAAATAGGGTTTGTTGTCGAAATACTTTGCCGCCAAATCTGGAAATTCTTGTCTAATTAAGCGACTACTAACTGTTTTAAGGTTAGCGATTAGTTTGGTCCATGATTGTAATCAGTTGAAATATTGGGCGGTAAGTGTTATAATTTAACTATACATCACATCACGAAACTAACGACAGTGATAACGCTTACCTACCAGTACAAACTAAAGGTAAACAGACAACAGGAGATAATCCACATTCTTGATGTTTGCAAAAGCGTTTATAATTACGCTCTTTCAGAACGGAAAGATTGGTTAAACTCTCGAAAGTGTCTTGCGGATCACTGTTCGCTAGTTTCCGAGTACATAATTCCTGCGGATGAACCCTATCCTAATTACTTTGTTCAAGCCAAAAATCTAACGGAAGCTAAAAAAGTTTATCCGATATTAAAGACGGTTAACGCTCAAGTTTTACAGCAAGTCTTAAAAACTTTAGATAAGGCGTTTAACCAGATGAAATCGAAAGGCTTCGGCTTTCCTAGATTTAAGAAAAAGATGCGAAGTTTTGTTTTTCCTGCGCTCTCAAAAAGCTTT
>NZ_CAIP01000437.1 GCF_000297435.1 Microcystis sp. T1-4
ATCTCAGGGATCTGTGTTACCATGCGGGGTAAATTCAAGCGATCTCCAGACACCTATGAGCAAGGTTCTCGTGTTGAATGCCTCCTACGAACCGCTAAATATTACCAGTTGGCGGCGCGCGATCGTTTTGTTGTTGAAAGGAAAAGCTGAATCCCTAGAACATAACGGAAAAGTGGTTTGTCGTGACTTACCCCTACCCTCTGTTATCCGTCTTAGGCAATACGTCCGTGTTCCCTACAAGGAAATTCCTTTAACCCGTCGTAATATTCTTGAACGAGATCATCACACCTGTCAATACTGTCTCTACCGAGGTGAACAATTAACCATCGATCATGTGATTCCCCGTTCTCGCGGAGGGGGTGATACCTGGGAGAATTTAGTGGCGGCTTGTGTGCGTTGTAATGTGCATAAGGGCAATCGTACACCAAAAGAGGCCAATATGTCCCTGCGCGCCCAGCCGCGTCGTCCCTACAGTAGTCTCCACTTTGAGCTATTAAAGCACACTAGGGGGAATCACAATCACGAATGGCGTAAATATGTCATCGGCATTTAGGGTGAGAAAGGCATGGTGAAACCAAGACCAAAATTGATTCCCATGCCATTATTATTAGTCTGGGTGCGAGGATTGGCAACTCCCGTGCCTAGATAAACCGAACAACCAGGACAGGGGGAATTGACTCGGTAGCGCACCGCCATGGGATCATTAGGATCGGTGATGGTTACTCCCTGATGGTTTAAATCTTTAATTAGATTGGTGACGGGTTTGAAAAAATCGGCGCTGGGGGGTTGACTTGGTTGCAGTTCTAGGGTTTGTTCTTGGGAAGCAAGAACGATTTCCGAAGCGATAATTAGCATTAGAGAGGTGGTTAAGCCAAATAAACCCAGATTATTTTTGATCTTCATTTTTTTTTATCACCGAGAGATTGTTAATTTCTTCTGGTGAGAATTCTAGCGTTTTCTCGCGGGAAAGGAAACTAATCAGTAAAAAAAATTTACTAATTTCTAAGTACCTAAGCAAAATTAATTACACATCTAAGCCACTACTCCGTCAGACTTCTGGTGTGAGGAAACAGTGAACTGAAAACTCAAATCCGATCCCTAATAGCTGTCTCCCGTCTCCCGTCTCCTGTCTCCTGTCTCCTGTCTCGACTAGGAAATTAATTTTGCACGACTACTTACCATACTTATAATAAGCGGCACAAGCACCTTCACTAGAAACCATACAAGTACCGATGGGATGTTCAGGAGTACAAGCAGTACCAAATACTTTACATTCCCAAGGTTTTAAAACACCTTTAAGAATTTGGCCACACTGACAAGCTTTGTGATCTTTAACACGCTGATTGGGTAGGGTAAATTTTTTCTCCGCATCAAAATTAATGTACTCATCCCGCAGTTTTAACCCTCCTTGGGCAATTTCTCCTAAACCTCGCCATTCAAACTGATCCCGCAGTTCAAAAACTTGCTTGATTGCCGATAAAGCGACTCTATTTCCTTGATTTTGTACCACTCGATCATACTGATTTTCGATCTCACATCTCTGCTCATCTAATTGTTTTAATACCATCCAAATTGATTGGAGAATATCCAAGGGTTCAAACCCAGAAACTACCAAAGGTTTATGATATTCTTGGGCAATAACTTGATAGGGTTCTGTGCCAATTACCATGCTAACATGACCGGGACCAACAAAACCGTCTAACTGTAAATCTGGGTTATCTAACAAAGCTTTCAGAGCGGGAATAATCACCACATGATTAGAAAATAAACTAAAATTAGTGATACCATCTCTTTGGGCTTCTAAAACGGTTAAAGCTGTGCTAGGAACGGTTGTTTCAAAACCTAAGGCCAAAAATATTACTTCTTTATCGAGGTTTTCTCTGGCAATTTTTAAGGCATCGCGAGGAGAATAAACCATGCGAATATCATCACCTTTTGCTCGCGCTTGCAGCAGACTCAAATGGGAACCGGGGACACGCATAGTATCGCCAAAAGTTGTCAGAATTACGTTCGGTTTTTGTGCGAGAAAAATGGCATCATCTAAACGACCTCGCGGCATCACACAAACGGGACATCCAGGACCATGAATTAATTCGATAGTTTCCGGAAGTATTGCCTCGATACCGTATCTAAAAATTGAGTGGGTATGACCTCCACAAACCTCCATAATTTTAGTAACTTTTTCCCGCTTTTCAGAGATTCTTATCGATAATTGTTCAATTTGCTGAATTAATCCTGCCGCTTTAACGGGATCACGAAATTCATCAACGTATTTCATTGTTTATCTCCTTTAATTATAATTTTTAGCTGTCGGTCGTCGGTAATAATTGCCGTGATTTATAGCATTTCCTAAGCTAGTGAGGTACACCTATTTTTCTTCCCTTTTGCCTCTTGCCTCTTGCCTAAAACCCATAACTTTTGTACATCAGGAGACTAAAAAACGCTATATATTTCCTAAGATCAACAACAAAATCAATTTATGTATGGGTGACTACTTAAGAACATTAATTATGATTAAATTCTGACTCTAATTCTGCTAATTGTGTTAATAAATTTAAGGTTTCTTGCGCCTCATCTTCATCAATTCGATTCATGGCAAAACCCACATGAACTAATACCCAATCCCCTACACAAGTATTAGCGGGATGGTCTTCATCAACAATACAAGCGATATTTACTTCTCTTTTTACACCCCCCACATCGACGAAAGCCAGATGATGGTTTTCATCAATAATTGCCGTAATTTGTCCCGGTATGCCTAAACACATAGTTTTTACCTTAAATCTAGTTTTTGTTAATTATACACCGATTTTTTGGCTAGAGATTGCAGTAATATCAACTGACAGCCCTTCTCATAAAGATGAAGTATAAGCTAATTTGGTATCGACGACCGACGACCGGCTCCCGAAAAGGAAAACCGAGTCAAAGGTTATCCTTTTTACTTGCTCTTACCTGCCATTCTGGACTATTGCCCTCAAGAACAGCTTTTTTTCCCGTATCTTTTTTAAGATTTCCCCTGTCCCGGACCGTGGACGCTATCCCAGTAAGGGTAAAACTTTTGTATTAGGGACTACATCTATGATAAGAAATTATTCAATCAATCGATCGGGTGACATTCTAGGCTATGATTTCCCTGACTATAGTTATTTCTCTACATTAAGGAAAATCGACAATGACAGCCTTTCCCATCGATTTGAGCGCCTATAAACCCATCAGTCTCGACCCCAGTAACCCCACCCTCACCGACCACCAAAGAAGCGCTCTAAAAGCCAATATCCAACTCTGTCGCGATGCTATCATCTTTTTTACTGCCACGGGTGCGGCCCGGGGTGTGGGTGGACACACCGGCGGCCCCTACGATACCGTCCCGGAAGTGGTGATTCTCGATGCTCTTTTCCGCAGTCAACCTAGTCAATTTGTACCAATCTTCTTCGATGAAGCAGGACACCGCGTCGGTACTCAATATCTCATGTCTGCGTTAGAAGGTTCTTTACCCCCAGAACAATTAATGCACTACCGCGAGGCCAATTCTAAACTCCCCGGACACCCGGAATTAGGATTAACCCCTGGTGTCAAATTTAGTTCTGGCCGTTTAGGACATATGTGGCCCTACGTTAACGGTGTCGCTTTAGCTAACCCCGGAAAAACCGTTTTTTGTTTAGGTTCCGATGGTTCTCAACAGGAAGGCAATGACGCGGAAGCTGCCCGTTTAGCCGTAGCTCAACACATCAATGTTAAGCTAATTATTGATGATAATGATGTGACGATTGCCGGTAATCCTTCCAAATATTTACCCGGTTATGATGTGGCTAAAACTCTTGTTGGCCATGGTCTAAAAGTGTTAGTGGGAGATGGGGAAGATATCGATAGTTTGTATCGCAATATCTGTGAAGCAATTAATACTCCTGGCCCGATTGCGATTATTAATAAACGTCCCATGTGTCCCGGTATTGAAGGTTTAGAAGGTTCTAACCACGGTCATGACGTGATTTCTGTACCCTTGGCTTTGAAATATTTAGAGGCAAAAGGACACAGTGCCGCAGTGGAATATCTCAACAGTATTAAGAAGCCTTCTAATGACTATAAATTTCTCGGTTCTGGGGATAAATGGGGTTCTAACCGCAACGTTTTCGGCGAAGCGGTGGTCAGTCTTTTAGGCAAAATGAGCGAAGAAGAACGCAAAGCTAATGTATTAGTAGTAGATAGCGATTTAGAAGGTTCCTGCGGTCTGAAAATTATCCACGATAAACATCCCGAAGTGTTTATTCCTTCCGGTATTATGGAACGGGGTAATCTTTCGGCAGCCGCCGGTTTTGGTATGGAAAAAGGTAAACAGGGAATTTTCGCCACCTTTGCCGCTTTTCTAGAAATGTGTATTTCTGAAATCACCATGGCGCGTTTGAATTATTCTAATCTTTTATGTCATTTTTCCCATTCCGGTATCGATGACATGGCGGATAATACCTGTCACTTTGGTTTGAATAATTTCTTTGCCGATAATGGACTCGATGACGGTTACGAAACCCGTCTTTATTTCCCAGCCGATGCGGCACAAATGACCGCTTGTGTCGAGGCAACTTTCCATCAACCCGGTTTACGTTTTATCTTCTCGACTCGTTCTAAAACTCCCAATATTCTTGATACTAACGGTAATAATTTCTTTGGCAATGGTTACACCTTTGTCCCCGGAAAAGATGAAGTAATTCGAGAAGGCACTGCCGGTTATATCATCAGCTTTGGCGATGGTTTATACCGCGCTTTGGATGCAGTAGAACGTCTAAAACAAGAAGGTATTGACGTGGGTTTAATTAATAAACCGACTCTCAATGTAGTGGATGAAGAAATTATCACTAAAGTTGGTAATTCTCCCTTTGTTTTAGTGGTAGAAGCATTTAACCGTCGTACGGGTTTAGGTAGCCGTTATGGTTCTTGGTTACTCGAACGCGGTTTAACTCCTAAATACGCCTATATCGGTACTCACCATGAAGGTTGTGGCGGTTTATGGGAACAATTCCCCCACCAAGGTATTGACCCAGTTGGTATCATTAGTAAAGTTAAATCTTTAATCGCTTAGATAGTATTTTAGGGTGGGCTTTAATCAGTTATCAGTTATCAGTAAACAGTAATTAGTAAAAAGTAATTAGTAAACAGTCATCAGAA
>NZ_CAIP01000436.1 GCF_000297435.1 Microcystis sp. T1-4
TGCATCGGTGACAGGAGGATTATTATCAGGTGGATTCGGCGAATTATCATTATCTAGAATCGTGCCAATTCCCTCACCTTGAATCAGAATAGCATTGGTCACTCCTGTTAAATTGACCGTGAAGGTTTCCGTAGGCTCGCTAATTGTATCGCCCTTTACAGCAACTGTGATATTTTTCTCCACTTCTCCCGGTGCAAACGTCAAAATTCCCGTCGAAGATTCATAATCTGTCCCCGCTTGGGCAGTTCCATCTTTCGTTGTAAATTGAGCCGTAACTGTTGTGTTTGTAGGGGCTGATAAACGAACTGTAAAATTAGCAGCTTCAGTTCCTATATTCCCCTCCGTCACTGTGGTATTTTCAATACTCAAAGACGGTAACTGAATCGGTTCTCCAATTGGTTCCCCAAAACTGAACCGAAACACTAAATCATCAAAATCGCGATCGCCACCGCCCCAAAAATCTTCCCAGGCCCAGGTCTGACTATCCTGTTGAGCATGGACATGATTTAAACCATCCTCATTGGCCGCCGCATAGGAAAAGAAAACCGGTGGGGCATTTCCCCCCTTGGCGATCGCCTGATCTGTTGTCCCGTTAGCGACTAGATACCATCCCAGATATTTCCCAGAAGGGACGTTAAACGTTTTACTATCAAACCCTTTCCCAGAGGCAAAAATTACCTGGTGGCGATCGCCTGACAAGGCCGCATCTAAATAACCCTGATCCCCTGGTTTAATCCCATTAATTTCGCCATCCGGCGTATCAACCAAATAATAACCCATCTCGTTTGGAAAAGTATTATCCTGACTGACAGCCTCCACTGTGAGGGGAACCTGTTGCCCTTTGTCTCCGGCTAAGACAATTCCTGCTTGAGCAATATTAAAAACAACATCGTTAAAATCTTGATCTCCTCCACCCGTCAAATCTTCCCAGTTAAACCGCCAGATCCCGCGGTCAAGATGACTACTTTGGGAATGATCAAAGTTATCAGGATTAGCTCCTTTCAGGGAGAAAAAAGCTAACCCCGATTGACCCTGATTTTGTCGATTATTTTCTAACCAATTAGCGCTAGTATTGTTTTGAATCAGATAAAACCCTAGACGACTACCCCCCGCAACGGTGAATTCCCGCCAATTTCCCGCTTGATTACCCGAATTGAAGAGAGTTTGTCGGCTGGAACTGCTTAAAGCGGCCTCGGCGAATCCTTCTTCACCGGGGGCGATACCTTCTACCCCACCTAAAGCATCCACCAGAAAGAATCCCACTTCATTATTAAAAGCTGCCTCTCGCACTGTCCACTGGACAACCATATTCACCCTTTCTGAGGGATTACCCGGAACGAATAAAACCTCGCCTAAATCATCTAACTGACTGATTTGAGGGGTTCCTGTCCAAGAAGTATCTTGGTCTGAAAAGGAGAAATTAGCAGCCTCTTGATTAACTAATAATGGGACTGATAGCAGAGAATCACTTTGATTAGCTAAGTTATCGCTCGCCGTCGCGCTCACGGGAGCAAGAAAATTGCTAGGAGAAGATGGGGTGAGAGGTGTGACTAGAGGAGTCACCTCTGGCGTTGTCGGAGCCAGCATAGATGGTGCTGTCGCCATCAAAGTCTGATCTACTCCCAAAAGACTTGAGCCATCTTCTAGAAGTATTGGGGGAAGTATTGGAAAATCCACTTATGCCTTCTGCTTGGATGTCTAGCTTGATTCACTAAATTAATTTTTGTTAGCATCTTAAGGGCGTTTCTTTTTACTGTCAATTATAT
>NZ_CAIP01000435.1 GCF_000297435.1 Microcystis sp. T1-4
GGCGCAAATCAGAAAGAATAGGACTAATTTCAGTTAAACCACTTTCTCTGGTCAGCGTAACTTCAACTTCAATAAATTGACCTACTAAATTTAAGTCATCGCCATTATTAAAAATTGTCCACGAAGCAATTTGTAAATCACTAAGATTGTTAGCTGTTTTAGCTCTAACGATTATATCCGTTCCTTGAGGAATACTTCCTTCTGCTTCGGTATTCCAAACAATATTTTCCCATTCTTGATTAACTCGTTGACTATTCTGAATTACAGACCAACGACCACCAGGGGAAGTAACAGTATTTAAGATGCTACCCGTCATATCACTATAATTATAGGGATCGGCTGTTTCACCTAGATAAACGGTCAAATCCACTGTATTGGTAAAAGGATCGATCCGCATGACATTATCTGAACCAAGATTTGTAACCCAAACTTTACCCAGAGAATCTACTGCTACCCCAGTTGGTTTCCCCCCGACTGGAATTGTTGCTAATAAATTACCATTATTGTCTAGTCTCGTTACTGTATTACTCTCTCTGTTGGCAATCCAAACGTTATTGTCAAAAGGTGTTACGGCTAAACCACCACTACCTGCACCGCCTGTAGAAAAAGCTCCTACAATATTACCTTGTGAATCTATTTTGTAAACTTGTTGTTCATAATAGGCAGCATTCCAGATAAAGCCATTGGTATCAATAGCCAAACCATAAGAGTTAGGTACATTAATAACTAAACTTTCTTTCGTTGCTGGATTGTAACGTAACAGTGCATTTTCGCTTAGACTAGCAGACCACAGAATTCCATTTCCGTCAACAAGACCACCATAACCTCCTGCACCAATTTCTCTCGCATCAAATGAATCAAGAATCTCCCCGCTTTCCCCATCAAGAAGGTGGAAATTACGCAACCCAAAAGGATAACCTCCCACCCAAAGATTGTTATTACGATCTACTGACACATGACGAACCGCTTCAGCATCTGGAACTCTTACATAATTTAAAATAGCGGAATCACTAGCAGTTTCCGTACCACCATCGGTATCAAGCTCTTCTGAGTTTGTCCAAGGACGGCGATCAAAAGTGTCGGGCAGTCCAGTCGGTGCATTCCAAACCCCTGTCGAAGTATTTGCATTACGAGGATTGGCTGAAATTTGGACAACTGAGCCATAAGGAAAATCTGAGTCAGCAAGGCCGCCATTCTCATTGCGATTTCCTAACCAAACGTCACCATCTAAATCAACAGTCGTTCTCGATGGATTACCACCTAGTCCATCAGGATGAGTTTGATACTCTCCTAATACTGCACCAAAGTTTTCTTCATCGGTAACGCCATCATCAAGATCATTATATCTTGTGTTGATTTTAACAACCCCACCTCGACCAGATAAAGCCACCCAAATATGATCAAATAAGGTTGCCAATGTATCATTTAGCTGTAACTGATTAGGTGCATTATAATTAACATTATTTAAGCTACCTTTTTGCCAATCATTATCGTCAGTAAAAATAAAGAAGCCAGAATTTACATAAACTTCCAAGATGTAATCTTGAACATCAACTCCTCCTTTCCCATCCTTGACTGTGATTTTAATAAGATGAGAGCCGTATTGTTCTAGGCTAGGATTAAAAAGTAACAAGCCTGTTTCTGAATCAATAGTAATTCCTTGGGTTTCTGTCTCTAATTCATAGGTTAAGGTATCACCATCAATATCTTCAGCTATTACTTGATACTGATAGTTGTTTCCAGCCAGAATTTCAGTTACAGGTTCAGAAGTAATTATAGGGGCATTGTTATCTCCAATGGATTGAGATACAAAAAGATTGTACTTTTGAGTCGCAATACCCCCCTTACCATCATCAACTTGTAAGGTTATCTCGGTTGCTCCTGAGACGGTGGGAGTGAATGTAACAACACCTGTATTTTGATTGATTACCAAGCCATTAGGGGCATTGATGACAGAATAGGTTAAATTATCATTGTCAGCATCAGTCGCATCAGCATCATAACGATATTCATTGTTGAGATTACCAGAAACGACGGGATTGGAAACGAATACTGGAGGACGATTTGGTTGAGAATCAATAACGTTGGTTACTACCCCTAAATTATAAGTTTGGGTATCCCTTCCCCCTTTACCATCTTCCACTGAAATAGAGATGTTATAATTGCCGATTGTTGGGGATTGCCAACTTAAAACACCAGTATTATTGTCAATGGTTAAACCATCAGGGGCAAGGGAGAGGGAGTAGAATAAGGTATCATTATCCGCATCAACGGCATTTGCATCATAACTATAATCATTACCGACAATAATCTTTAACTCAGGATTAGTCGTAAATTCAGGAGCATTATTCGCGGAAACAGCAGAAACAATTAAGTTACTGGGATTAATGACAAAACTAATTTTTTGGCTACTACTACCCCCTTTACCATCACTCACAGTATAAACAAAATTGCCCCCATTACCATTAACATCTGCTAGGGGTGTGTATAGCAAAGAAGTTAGAGAATTAATC
>NZ_CAIP01000434.1 GCF_000297435.1 Microcystis sp. T1-4
ATTAAGTGTGACATAATCACAGTTTCGCATTTAACCTTCATAAGATGGAATATGAATATCATTGACGCTTTAAATCTCAAAAACCCCCAAGATTACCCTTCTAGAGAAGCTTATCAGCAAGACGTTGTCAAAGCGGTACAGGTATTAATGCGTTTAGGTATTATGGATAGTCCCTCGGCCGATTTAACCGCTTCCCTAGACTCTATCCTTGAGAAATTACAAGAGGATGAAGGATGAACTGGCTATCTACGGTAGAAAACGCAGTAAACAAGAAATTATCGCCGATTTAAAGCAAGTTAATAGTGAAATTGCCGAACTCGATCGAGAAATAGCTGACTTAGAATGGCAAATTGCCCTCAAAAAAGCTGAAATATCTGTTAATGAGGCATCTTAGGGTTTTTTATCTTGATTCTGTTTCGGTTTCTCCAAACTGAGCGCAATAATCATCCGCACTAATAAACTTCATCGTGAGTCCCAATTGACTCCAAAAGAATTGCCTGTTTCTGCTCATATTCAACGAATTTAAAGACAATTCTTAAATCATAGCCGACACTACAAGCATAAGAATCTTTAAGCTCCCCTTTTAATTTGTGGGTTCTTAATCGAGGTTGAAATGGATCTACGGATAATAAAGCTAAAGTTTCTTGGATATTTTGAGCTAAAAAAGCCTGTTTTTTCACAATTTTTCGAGCATTTCTAATAAATATATTGGAGCGTAATAAAACAAAATTCACGAAAGGATTTCCTCCATGATTTGTTCAGGTGTCAGGGGTTGACATTGACCTTGTGCAAATTCTTGTTGAGCTTCTTGAACATCTCTAAACAACTCTGTTCTTTTTTGATCTCGAAGACGATTCTGTAAAATATGAATGAGATTTTCTTGATCTTCAAGGGGAAGTTGCTCGGCTGCTTCTAAAATCTCTGCAAAGGTTGTTTGTATTGCCATTTTCCTAAGGGGCGATCAATTAAACTATCTAGAATTTACAATCAAGGCTAAAAATAGCGAGAGTTAACGCATAAACATTCATTATATCGATATTTTTTGTCTAGTCAACCCAGAGAACAAAAAAACAGAAACTTGACCTATATTCACTGGGTAGAGAATGTTATCTAGAAACATTCCCGACATTTCCGAGAATGGCCAAGGGTTGCTGATTTTTTTCTTAACCACAAAGAGACAAAGGACACAAAGAGAGGGAGTAAGGGATTTCCACCACTCTCAGAGCGCCAAGAGAGCCGAATCATCTAAGGACTAATATGAATTTGACTGAGAATATAACGCAAGCGATCATAATCATCTTTAAGTAAAACACTTAACTGTCTGCCTACATTCACTAACCATTGTCGATCGGCTTGACGCAATTGATACATCTGACGGATAGAAGCAGCTGCCAAAGCTTCCACGGGAGTATTTTTGACCTGTAATAAAATTCGTAAAAAGTCTAATTGTTCACTAAAATAAACCACTTCTAACGACTCACATTGATAAACCGCCTGATGAATTTGTGGGGGACGGGGAGGAATATATTGATAGATATAACCTCGCCCGGCACCATTGCCATTAAATTGTCCGGGTAAGGTTTCAAAACCGACAATAGTTGCCCGAAATTCCGTTTTTAACATAGCGAAAATCTGCGGCTGTTGTTCCCGCAATTCAGCCAAAGATAACCCCAAAGCTCTAGCGCGATGTACCGAATCGATGGGTGCAGTGGTGGCAAAGGTGACAATCCCAAAAATCTTATTACCCGTTTCTTCATCGTAGGCTTTCACCCAACTACCAAAAGCAGGCATAAAAGGGAAGTTTAACTCCTCTGGTTCCAAACATTGCGCCAAAAACTCGGTCGTCGTCGTCTCGATAACTTCGGCGATATGATCGGGATGGCGGTTATCCGTGGCCAATTGCGGTAAGGGTGGACGCATGGTTATTTTTTGCCTTTAGCCGGGGCAATAATTACTTCTTCTAATTCCGAGAGATTAAAGGTGACTAACTTATCCCAGTTACCCCCCTCAAAAAGAACGGCCACTTTCCCATCGCTTAAACGCTGGGCTAAACCTTCAAATTTATAATAGGTATCATCGGGATTGGTGACTCGAACGGTACTACCTGGCAAAATCATAGGATTGACGACGAAATTATAATTACTGTCTCTTAGCTTATCAAAAATTAGTGATCAGGGAGTCGTGACTTACCCCTACCTTCTGTTATCCTTCTTAGGCAATACGTCCCTGTTCTCTACCCGATCAGGCGATCGCAATTCGTTCCTCAGGCGACAATTGTTGTACTGCTTAAATAAGCTGTTCTAAAGTTAAGGGAATGGTTCCCATCGATTTTGCTTTAATAATTTATAATTTGCTCTATTCAACCCTCAACCCCAGCCACAGGTGAGCGCACTAACTCGTAGGGTGAGCTTTTCGATAGCGTAACTCACCAATTTAATAATAAAGTTAGTGCGTGGGGCGCCGATTGTTAATTTGAGTTTTTATCAGAAATTATCGCCGCAAACACGCACCCTACAAGATCGGTGTACTGCTAGGCAGTGCCTTCGGCATCGCACTATTGAGCATTCAGGTTTCTGAGAATTTTTTGTGCTAAAAATTCTTTGATTTCTGTATGTCGTGGTACAGCTTCAATCACCCCAGTTTGAGGGTTAATCCAAAGAGAATGAGAAGCGCCCTCTCGCTTAAGATAACAACCAGCTTTCCGCAACTTTTTTTCTAATTCTTGACGTTTCATGGAATGGAAATTGTCTCCTCGATCGCTTCTTTTGGTAGTCCTCGACGAATATCAGCTAAACGATCTTCAAAAATTAGTTGAATAGCACTTTTTAAGCTTTCTTTGGCTTCTTCAATGGTTTCTCCTTGACCATTTGCACCTAGTACTTCAGGACAAATCGCCCAGTATCCCCCTTCTGTTGCTGCTTCAATGATGGCGGTAAATTCTCCTTTCATGACAATCTCCTTTGATAATTTATGAATTATTCGATAATTTATGAATTAGCGTGCTGCTACGCAGTGCCTTCAACATCGCACTCTCAATCAAAATATCACAAGATCACGACACAAGATTAGAGCATCATGGGGATGATGTTGGGTTGAGTACCCATCACCCAACCTACAAGATCAGGCGATCGCACTGATATTGATTGAGAAGAAATAACAATAAATTGTTCAGGAGATAAAATTACATTTTCATAAGTAAAACCACCAATGACTTTAGGACTAGAAATCATTAAATCAATAGCGTATGCTTCAGGATTAGGATAGCATTCAACTATTGCACCAATTGTTCCTTTAGGAATGATTAAATCTGAAAAATCGGCGGTTAGATCTATTAAAGTTTGAATCGAATCATTAATTTTTGCTTTCATTATGTTTTGCTCCTTTAGCTGTCAACTTCTAACCAGTTTGTAATTAATCTAGGAATAATTTTGCCTTGATCTATTTGCCAGATTGTGATTAAATTTCCTTGCCCTCCATTAAAACCTTTGATCCTAATTGTAACTTTTAATCTCATACCATAGGGATTATTTTTGCTTTTATAGGCTGGTGCATAAGGTAAAATTTGACGAATTTGTTGAATTATATCTTGAGTTGCAATTTGACGGCCTTCTTGAGTTTCAACAGAATAACCTATCATGGCAAATCCCATCCATTTTCCTTGATTTTGAGGGTTGTTAGGTTGCAATGAGTAATCGGTAAACTTTCGCAATTCTATTTCGGCTTGATCTGCATTTGGTAAGGGATCTCCTTCTTTCCAGCTAATACTCATATTACAATCTTACAAATGCTCTGAATCAAGCTCTGGGATTAGAGTATCATAATTTCAGAGCATAGGGTTAAGATTCCTGATTATATGAGCAAAGATAATAAAAATCATTCGCAGTTTGAGCTAAACGAAGTGCCACCCAACCCATAACATGAAGAATAATCGGGGGATGATGTTGGGTTTCCGTTGTCAACCCAACTACAAGATCTCATTTTAGCTGAAACAATCCACTACAAGATGGGCGATCGCACTGAAGATGATATTTGACCATAATCGCCCTTCAACCCCACCGATAAGCGATCGCTATCCACCTCACCTATAAAATATAAGTAGGTAGGCGTTAAAAGTTGTCAGACACCCCCCTTATCAAGGGGGGCAGGGGGGATCGGCACCCCCCTTATCAAGGGGGGCAGGGGGGATCGAACCTAAAATCCATTTTTAATTTAATTATAACCAGCTACTTACTATAATACCATAATCAAGACAGAAGTTCATCAAATAGGTAATTATCAAATGAATTATAAGATTGAAATAGAACAAGAAGAAGATGGACGATATATTGCTGAAATCGTCGAACTTCCGGGAGTTTTAGTTTATGGCAATAGTCAACAGGAAGCTATTTCTAAAGTTCAAGCCCTTGCTTTGCGTGTCTTAGCCGATCAACTTGAACAGGGAGAACTTCCAGAAAATCACCTAAATTTATCATTTGTTGCTCTATGAGTCAATGGTCAGCAACGAAAGCTAAACAAGTTTTAAAAGCATTAAAAAGCATAGGTTGGAAAATTAAACGACAGACAGGCTCTCATAAAACTTTAGAAATATCTGGCTGGAATGATGTCGTTTTTGCTTTCCATGATGGCGATGAAATTGGCCATAAAATGTTAGCAAGAATTGCTAAATTAACAGGATTAACTCCAGATGATCTCTAATTTGGGTTAACAAATGATCGCAATTCTACAGCGAAAGCGTAACGCACCAATTTAATAATAAAGTTGGTGCGTTACGGCGGATTGTTAATTGAGGTTTTTTATCAGAGATTATCGCCGCAAACAAAAACATAAATCGTAGGGTGCGTTAGCCAAAGCGTAACGCACCAATTTAATGATGAATTTGGTGCGTTACGGCGGATTGTTAATTGAGGTTTTTTAACAGAGATTATCGCCGCCTAACGCACCCTACAAGATCTGAGCATTTAGACAATATTTACAATAATGTCAATATAGTCGCATCCTAATAGAGCACCAGTAGCAGGCTTTACAATAAAAGGATTAATTTTTGTTGTCCACAGAAAACTGTAAGCACCTATGCTAAGTGATGCAGTAACTAGGCCGATGATAACGGGCACTGCCGCTCCAAAAAGTCCTGCAATTGCAATTTCTTCAAGTGTAATTGTTTCTCCTGAAGCTGCTACACAAGTCACTTTCCCAACTATTCCATATGTAGCCCCTAAAAATGCAGCAAAAGCAATCTTCCCAGTAAGCGTACTAAATTCTATCAAGGCTGCTTCCCCACTAGGATCGATCGCATTTACCGGATTAACCCCAGCGTATAAATAATCATGCAAGGTTATCGGTTGATTATTGAAACCCTCAAACGGATCAACGGAAGCAAAACGCCCTGTATTAGGATCATAATACCTTGCTCGTAAATAATAACCATCTACCGCATCATCAAACTGCTCACCAGCGAACAGATAATTATTATCCGCATCCCCGACTTTACGGGTTAAATTACCATAAGCATCATAATCATATTCTACAATGACAGAACCATTATTACCCGTCATTAAACGAGTGCTACCTAAACCATCCACTTGATAGTAAATCCGATTTGCACCGTCATTTTGAGAGATTAAATCCCAACCGTGAGTATAGGTAGTATTAACTGTACCATTAGTTTGATATTCCTCAATCACTTGGGCGTATTGCTGTTGATTATTGTCAATTAAGAAGCGAGTCACCTCACCATCCACATCAATCGCCACTCGGATACCATTATGATCATATTCAAACTCGATACGTCCGGTTTCGCCGTTTTCCGTGACTTCTACCGCGGTTAATTCACCCTTAGCATTCCACTCATAATTAGTGGTAGTTGCGCCATCTTCTACCTTAGCAAGGAGATTACCCTTATCATCGTATTGATATTGGGTAATATTTCCGCCAAGGATTTCTTTTAATAATCTGTCGTTTTTATCATAGTTATAGGTAGTTTTACCTGCCACTGAATCGACTTTTTCTAAACGATTTCCTACTGCATCAAAACTATAAGTAATCGTTTTGTTACCTGCTACAGTGTCAGTAATTTTCTCTTGAGTTAAACGATAGAGATTGTCATAGGTGTACTCCACAGTGCGACCATCATTTTCTACCACTTTCACCCGATTACCCATTGCATCTAGGGTATAGGTATAACTAGAAATAATGCCCGTAGAGTTGCGGTTTTCGAGATAGGTTAAGCGATTTAATAAGTCATATTGTTGATTTTCAATCACCCCATTGGGGAAGACTGTTTTAATCAAATTACCCACCGTATCATAATCGTAGTCTGTTACTCCATTATCGGCATCTTTAACAGTATCAAGGCGATTCAACACATCATAAGTATAAGTAGTTGTGCCTGAAGGTACGGTTAAGGTAAGAATATTACTAGCCTTGTCGTAAGTATAGCTAATAGTACGGTTATCGGGTTCGGTACGACTAATTAATCTGTCACGCTCATCATAAACATAATTTGTCATCCCTCGGTTATCGATAACGGTAGCTAATTCCCCCGTCAAGGTATAGGTAAAGGTTTCCGTAGCTGTACCATCAGAGAAGGATTTTTCGGTTAACCAGTTACGCTCATTATATTTATAGGTGGTGACTGCTCCGTTAAAGTCGGTTACTTTGATTAAATTACCGATTTTGTCGTGAATTGTCTCGTTACGTTGTCCTGCGGGTAAGATAGTCGCTTTTAGACGGCGTAAACTGTCATACTCAAACTTAGTGATGTTACCATTTGCGTCTTTTTGCTCGATTAAATTACCCACTAAGTCATATTTATACTCAGTACGTTGATTTAAAGCATCAATTACCGCCGTTAGTCTTCCTAAAGCGTCATATTCATAATTAGTGGTATTTCCTGCTAAATCTGTTTCTGCTATCACTCGTCCTAAAGGATCATAAGTGGTAGTCATTACCGTATTATTAGCATAAGTTGTGGTAAGAAGACGATCAAGCTCGTCATAATCATACTCAGTGATGCGCCCTAACGCATCTGTCATGGCAATTTGTCGCCCGTCTGCATCATAATTATAGCTAGTAATTTGATTGAGGGCATTAGTAACAGTTAAAAGGCGATCGCTCTTATCATAGTCATATTCGGTACGATTACCTAATTCGTCAATTTCGGCAATTTTTCGCCCAGCTTTATCGTATTCTTTCTTAGTGCGGGGATTATCGTTTAAATTGTCAGGGGTACTATCAGGATAAATTACTTCAATTTCTCGCCCTAAAGCATCATAAATATAGATAGTTTTACGTCCTAATTCATCAATAAAACCCGTTAAACGATCTAAAGCGTCGTATTCATTTTGGGTGCGCGGGTTATCGCTTAAATTATCAGGAGTGCTATCAGGTAAGATGGTTTCAATTAATAAACCACGATCATTATAACGGTATTCTGTGCGTCTTCCTAATGCGTCAATTTCGGCGATTTTCTCCCCAGCGGCGTTATATTCGGTTTTAGTAATACCCCTTGCACAACCACAACTACTCCCTTCAGGATCAGCTTTTTCAATCAAGCGCCCTTGAGCATCATAGATATAATTAGTAATAGCACCCAAAGCATCAGTAACACTCGCTACTCGTCCATTACTATCATAGGTAAAGGTGGTTTTTGCTCCCGTAGGATCGGTTAATTCAGTTAAGTTACCACGATTATCATACTTAAAGTTACTAATTTTACCATTAGCATCGGTGACAGTGGTTAAAAGTCCCAAGGAGTCATATTTATATTCAGTAACATTGCTTTCTGTGTCTTCCCGTTTAGTGAGATTACCGTTATTATCATAGGTGTAAGTGGTGACAAAACCTAAAGCAGTAGTCTCTGTCAAGATGTCGTTACTTTGGTTATAAGTAAAGGTTTTCTTGTTACCTTCCCCATCGGTTTCTGTCAGCTTATTACCTCGACTATCATAGGTATAACTGGTGATATTACCTTCGGGATCGGTTTCACTTAACAGGTTATTATCTTCATCGTAAGTGCGTAAAGTAATGCCCCCTAATTGATCAACTTCTTGAATGACGTTACCCTGAGCATCAAAAACCCGGGTAATAGTCTTACCAAAAGGATCTTTAACAGTTTGGCTATTAGTAGCATTATCAAAGGTGATATTTAATTCATTACCGTTAGCGTCAATAATTTTGCTGATTTGTCCATTTTTGTCATATTCAGTACGAGTCGCACTGCGTCCCAATGGATCGATAATTTCTGTTAAGAAGTGTTGACGATTGGGGTCATCATAAACTAGCTCGGTGGTGTTATTAGTGCGGTCAATCACCTCAATTAAATCACCGTTGCTATCATAAACATATTTAATAGATTTACCATCAGGATCGATAATTTCAGTAATGCGACCTTGAGCATCTCGAATAAAGTCAATTTCAGCACCCGTTGAGCTAGTAATACCCTCATCGGAGAAGGTTAATTTATTGCCATTTCTGTCGGTGACATCAATTAAACCAAAATTCTGATCATAGTTATAAACCGTGCCGTCTTTGGTGGTTAATTTATATTGCGAGGGATTATAACCAAGAAAACTGAATAAAAATGCTCCTACAGTACCGTCACTACGAATAGTTAACGGAGTGTTTTCTACTTCCAATTTATCAAATACACCAGCATCGGGAGTAAAGCTAGGAGCATAAATTGCACCGAAGAAACTAGCAGAAACTGGTACGGGATTAAAAGTAAATCCAACGCGGCGGCCATCGGGAGTATTTAAAGTTACTCGTGTCCCGACGGAGAAGGTATTAGAAGTCCCAAATAAATCGGAATTAGCCTCACTTAAATCTCGTCCATCGGGGGAGGATTCGACAATTTTGGCATCTTGTAAACCTAAATCCCAACCATAGCCAAAATCTCCTTGGCTTGCACTTTCTAAGCTATTATAACGACGGACAATTTCAATGGGAATACCAGTTAAAGGAATAGATAGGTCGGTATATTCTAAAGAAAAGTCACCCGGTTTATTTTGTCCTGTCACATTTAAAATAACGCCTTGAACATTACCATTACCACTAAAATCAAAAGCGGTAATTTTTATTAGATAACTTCCATTTGCCAACAAACGAGGATCTAGATTAGCTACCTGCTGATTAGTAACATTTTGAGTGCCTTTTGTCAATAAAGTATAATCTGGATCATTTTCCCCGATATTGCTTAAATCAACTGCTTCAATCGGGGCAATTTCCACTCGATAAAATTCGAGGTTATCATCTGTGACGGTAGCAATAATATCTGTAGGCGACTTGATAATGCCTTGGGTGGCTTCTAAGTTAGTTTTGTTAATTTCAACAACAGGTGCTTCGGTATCACTGGGATCAAGTACCCGCACTTCAATTGTTTCTGTATCCTGATTACCGGCTGCATCGGTAGCAGTAGCAACAATTTGATAAACTCCTGCTTTTTGACCGACAAAAGTGGCAGTATTAATTTGTCCATTGGGACTATTGGGATTAAGGGTTAGCGGAGTTGTATTAGCCGTTAAAGTGAGGGTTTTAACTTCGATATTATCCGTTGCTCGAACTTGGAAATTAACACTTTCCCCAATATTAATCAGGTTACTATTAAAGCCTAATTCCACTACCGGATTAGTAATATCATCATTGCTAAGGGTTAAGTTATAGGTTTGAGTGGTGATTCCCCCGCGTCCATCGCTGACTTGAATCGTCACAGGATAAATACCTTGATTTTGGGATGCAGATTGCCAACGAATACGGCCAAATTGATCAATTGTTAAACCTTGAGGCGCTTGTAAGAGATTATAGGTTAAAGTGTCGTTATCTGCATCTTTGGCAATAACATCATATTTGTAAGTAACGCCTAATTGAGCTAATTCTAACGGCTGAGAATTAATAATCGGTGCTTGATTAGGAGTAACTCGGATATAGTAATTTTGATAGGCAATCCCACCATCTGCATCCGTCGCTGTGACTGTAACTTGAAAATCACCGTTAGTGGTGTTTTGAGTTTGCCAAGTAATTAAACCTGTATTTGTATCAATAGTCATCCCATTGGGTTTAACCGTTAAATTGTAGCTAATAGCGGTATTTTCGGGATCATTAGCCTCGACATCGTATTGATATAAATCTCCGTTACTTACAACTTTGATAGGAGTAGTATTAATTTGAGGTGAACGATTGGGGTATTTCTCCAATACCTGTATTTGATAGGATTGGCTATTAAAACCTCCAAAACCATCACTTACTAATATATCTATTGTTTGTATGCCCAACTGGCTAGGATTATATTCTATTAAACCTGTATTTTCATTAATGGTCATGCCTTGAGGCGAATTAATAAGTTGATACCTTAAAGTGTCATTGTCAGAATCGGTGGCGATAATTTCGTATTTGTAAGTACGATCTAAACCTGCATAGGTATCAGGAGTGGAAATAATTTTTGGTGGTGAATTACCAGTTTTTACATTGACAATAAATTCTTGAGTATCAATACCCCCTTTACCATCAGATGCCTCTAAAACGACTCGATTATTTCCTACTTGATTTTCTGAAGGTTGCCAACGGATTGTGTTAGTTTCCGAATTAAAAATCATTCCTATGGGTGCTTCAGTTAAAGTCCAAGTGATTTTATCACCTTCATTATCATTAGCAATAGCTTTATACTCATAAATTCGGTTAATAAAAGTGGAGAGATTAGGAGTTGAGTTAATGCTTGGCGCAGTATTAGTAATCAAGTCAAATACGTTGATATTAAAACTTTGACTGACTGGCGTACCTCGTCCATCTGTTACCAAAATAGTAACCGCATTAACGCCAATTTGTGCTTCTGTTGGTGTCCAAGTGATTAAACCTCTGTTATCAATAGCCATGCCTGTTGGTGCATTATTTAGTGTATAAGTGAGGCGATCGCCGTTTTGGTCTTCTGCGATAACTTGATATGTGTAGTTATAACCAGAACGGGTATTAGTTGAGGGTGTAGAATTAATTTCAGGTAATTGATTCCCTAAATTGGGGCTTAAAACACCTAAGCGCAAATCCA
>NZ_CAIP01000433.1 GCF_000297435.1 Microcystis sp. T1-4
TGTGGGTTAAATAGCAGTTTCCTGCTGTCTTTTCACTGTTCACCGTTTACTGATCACTGATTATTGACTAGGATATATGAGCGATCGAGTCTCTGGTATGTCAAACTAGAGAATAGGAGAGAGTTGGTCTAGAGGTTGCGGAATCATTTGATCAATGATTCCGAGGAAAGTCCGAACTCCCGAAAGACCACACTTGCTGGATAACGTCCAGTGCGCGCGAGCGTGAGGATAGTGCCACAGAAAAATACCGCCCCCTTTTTTTAGTGTTGCCAAAGGCACGGCGTAGCCGTCCAGTAAACAGTGATCAGTAACGAAAGTAAATTCACTGATAACTAATAACTTTTCACTGATAACTTTCCACTGATAACTGATAACTGATAACTGATTGGGGGTAAGGGTGCAAAGGTGCGGTAAGAGCGCACCAGCAGTATTGAGAGGTACTGGCTCGGTAAACCCCGGTGGGGAGCAAGGTGGAGGGACAAAGGTTGGTCTTTTTCCTGTCCCGTTCTTAGGAACCGCTTGAGATAATTGGTAACAATTATCCCAGATAGATAACCTCTATTCCAACAAAGGTAAAAGCAATTTTACTGCTGTTGGGAAATACAGAATTCGGCTTATGTCTGACTCTCTCCTTTATCAGTTATCAGTATTCAGTATTCAGTATTCAGTATTCAGGAGATTATTTTTATTTATTCTCCCCTGCTCCCCCGCTCCCTGCTCCCATCTCCCCTGGAACCTCAACTACCAATTTAAATGCTTCTTAGCTTAGAGGGGGATTGCACCGCTAACGGTTAGGTAATTGATCAAATCCCGTATCGCTTGACCGCCGCTACCGTGAGCTAGAGATATAATGGTGTGTCGCACTTAAGTAAGTCTGGGGTATTTTTGGTTCTTTAGGATATCTTAGGCTAAAATATTGGTCAATGGGTAAGTACCAGCAATATTGAATCTCTTAACAAAACTTGACATTCTGTTCAAAAAATGAGGCAAAGTCTATTGGCTAATCGCTATCGAATTATTCGACAATTAGCAAGTGGGGGATTTGGCGATACCTTTCTTGCGGAAGATACCCATTTACCATCAGGTCGCACCTGTGTAATTAAACAACTGCGGCCCATGCACAATAACCCACAGGTCTATCAACTGGTCAAAGAGCGCTTTCAAAGAGAAGCAGTGATTTTAGAAGATTTAGGAAATAGTCATGATCAAATTCCCACATTGTTTGCTTATTTTGAGGATCAGGGACAGTTTTATTTGGTTCAAGAATATATTCAGGGACAGACTTTATCTAGTTTAGTTAAGAGCCAAGGAAAACAAGAAGAAACCTTTGTTAAAAGAATTTTACTAAAGCTTTTAGTCCTATTGGAATATATTCAAAGTAAACGGATTATTCACCGAGATATTAAACCAGATAATATTATTATTCGTCACCACGATCAAATGCCAATTTTAATTGACTTCGGTGCTATTAAAGAAGCAATAGGTACAGTGATGTCTCCTAGGGGTAATTCCACCAGTTCTATTGTAATTGGAACACCGGGGTTCATGCCTCCAGAACAATCAATAGGAAGACCAGTTTTTTCCAGTGATTTATATGCTCTTGGTTTAACAGCAATTTATTTATTAACAGGGAGAATACCTGAAGAATTAGAAACCGAACCGCTTACTGGAGAAATTATCTGGCGACAATATGCTTTAAATGTTAGTCCAACTCTAGCCAATGCAATTGATAAAGCTATTAAATCGCAAGCAAATCAAAGATTTACAACTGCTCAAATGATGAGACAGGCGCTACAGGGACAGCCGAGAGTAACGCCAACTGAACTTTCTTTCCCTTCATCTCAACAAGGCAACGTGATTCTGAAAAATGACTGGATAAAAATTACTATTGCTGCTGTAACAATAGGTATTACTTTCTTAGCTGGCTGGACTTTCTTCTCTAAAAAACAACAACAAAAATTAGAAGAAAGAATCTCTGAAATTCAATCAGAACAGACTAATCAAGCCAAACAACAAGAGCAAGAATTAGCGGAAAGGCAACGACAGCTAGATGAAAAACAACGTCAGCTTGAACAAAACCAAGAAGAATTAGCTGAAAAACAGCGTCAACTTCAACAAGAAAAACTTAAACCAACTGAAACTATCCCCTCTTCTTCTGAGCAAACAAGCTTAATTTGGCGTTCTCAAAGTAATTTAACTACAATTGCAAACTTAAATAAAATTTGTTTTGGTAGTAGTACACTCAGTTTAGTTGAAACTGTTTTTGGATATGGTAAACCACCATTTACAGGAACAATTACGATTCCTGCTCCCCAAACAGAAGGTTGTACAACTGGAGATACCCTACAAGGAAATTTTAACCTATCTGGAAATGCAGGTAACTGTGTCGGCACAGTTAAGATTACTTGGAAAAATAACGATAATGCTTTTATCCAATGGAATATTACTAATTTGGGTTTAGCTTGTCCTGTAGCTACAAGCAATTGGCAAGTTAATACTTATCCTGTCAAGCTTTAATTCGCCAAATTTTGAAAATTACCAAAAATAAAGCTTTGACTCTTGTAGTTAGCAATAAATTTATGATAAAATATTAATAAATAATCAGGAGCAATTATGACAGTTAAACCAAAATCAGAAAAATTAAACAGTGATATTTTATTAGAGCAAGAGACGAAAGCCTTTAATCCTCCGTCCCTTCCTAACTCTTCCCCAAAGAGTAAAACTGTTTTTCTGCAACAAGCAGGTGCTTTAAGGGATGATAGCTCTCTTGCTGACCTAAGAGACTCTATTTACCAAGCTAGAGGACGTTCAGAAACTGAAGATGATGTATATTCTTGACACGGATACTTTAACTCATCTCCACGCAGGTAATACTAACGTTATTAATCGGTTAGAAAGCTTACAGGATGAGGAAGTCGCCATTGCGATTGTCACCAAGATTGAAATTTTGCAGGGAAGGATAGATTATCTACTTAAAGCTTTTTCAGGAAGTGATTTATTGAAAGCACAAAAACTTTTTTGTCGTTCAGAAGTCCTACTGAATCAACTTCCTGTAATTTTAATTGATGGAGATGCTGCTAATCAATTTGACCGTTTACGAAGTGTTTCTAAAATCCAAAAAATTGGCAGAGCCGATCTATTAATTGCTAGTATCGCATTAGCTAATCAAGCTAGGTTAGTAACCAGAAATCTGCGACATTTTAGACAAATTCCTCATTTATCCTTAGAAAATTGGGTAGATTAATACAAGGTCTGATTTTCCCAGTTTCTGAACCTGTAGTTGGCTCTAGATTTACCTCAATAATCAGTCCTCGCTTGAGATTTATTATGCTGTCCATCCTACTAAAGCTGATTCGGTAAGTTGCTGTAATTCTTCATCTTGTTGATAAATTGCTGCATACAGATTTGCTGATTCTTGTAAGTCCTGAGCCTCTAGTTCTAGTTGAAATCGCTCTAGAGCCACTCTCACTATCTCATTAGCATCTTTAAAGCCGTATTTTTGATAACGGTTGAGAAATTCTCTGTGAGGTTTTTCTAGACTGTTGGTAAAGGTAATCCTTCTTTGAGTATAACGCTACAGATGAGATAAGCTGTTGTGCATTTAAACTGGGTATGAGGACGTTACAAAACAAACAGAGAAACTCACTCTCTCCCCTCTCCCCTCTCCCCCACACCCCTTCTCCCCGCTCCCATGTCCTTAAGTGATCCGCGTCGCCAAAAACAATTAAAAACCCTAGTGGAAAAGCTGGGTTTATCGGCTGATGTCCCCGTCAGGTGGGATTTATTAGATTTAGCTCTAACTCATCCCAGTATTTCCCGTGATCAGAATTATGAACAATTGGAATTTGTGGGCGATTCTGTGGTAAGACTGGTGGCGGCGGAGGTATTGTTAGAAACCTATCCGGAGGCCCTAGTGGGAGAATTTGCCGCCCTGCGATCGATGATGGTTAGCGATCGCACTCTGGCGGAATTTGCGGATCGCTACGGTTTCGAGCGTTATTTGTTGGTATCAAGTAGTACAAGTATTGACCAAGCGGGGCGAATTTCCCGTCTAGCAGACGCTTTTGAGGCGGTTTTGGGGGCATTATATCTTAGTACACAGACTATGGTTTTAGTGCGTTCTTGGCTAGATGAACCACTAAGGGAAAAAGCGGCCGAAATTCGTCGAGATCCGGCCCGACAGAATTATAAGGATGCCTTGCAGGAGTGGACACAAGCAAAATACAAAAAACTGCCGCAATATTTAGTTAAAGAAATCAATGGTTTAGATCAAGAGCGTTTTTGTGCGGAAGTGTGGTTAAATGAGCAGAAATTAGGAGTGGGAACTGGCAGAAGCAAAAAAGCGGCGGAACAGGCAGCGGCTAAATCAGCTTTTCTAGAAGTGGTTAAAGGCTAAATGGGGGCATTTTTGCCTAACGGACGAATTGCCAGAGGCGAATTTTAAAATCATAATTACCACTAGCCAAATACTGCCCATCGGGACTAAAAGCTAGGGATTCCACCCAGTCGGAATTATTATCAAACCAGGCCAACTGTTTACCCGTGGTCACATCCCATAAACGCACACCGTCATTACTAGCACTAGCGAGAATTTGTCCGTTAGGATGGAGCGCGAGGGAACGGATTCGGTTCGTATGACCGATGAGGGTAAATAATAACTTATTATTGCTCGTATCCCAGATTTTAATCGAGCGGTCTAAACTACCGGTAATTAAATTTTTACCGTCGGGACTGTATAAAAGCTTGCTCACCGCTTGGGGATGGGCAGCAAATTTTGACAAAAATTTGCCCTCGCGGATGTCCCAAAAATGTACCTCACCGTTTTCATGACCACTGGCAAGGGTGAAACCATCGGATTTCACCCCTAGGGAATAAACAAAATTACCCACCCAATTTAAACGATAGAGGGGACGGCGGGGGGGTTGCACTGTCCAGAGGCGAATTCCTTCCAAACCACCACTAATTAACGTTTTACCATCGGGAGTAACGGTGAGGGCGAGGACCGTATTGCCGTGTTCGAGGGCAATTCCTAAATACTTGCCTTCCACCAGATTCCAAAAATTAATAGAACCATCTGAACCGCTACTAACTAATAATCTTTCGTTGGGACTAATAGCTAAAGCTTTGACGCTGGTTCTTTGGGCGCGAGTTTGGGAAACTTTTTGCCCTGTTTTTACCGACCAAATTCTCAGGAGAGGATCCGTATCACTACCACCAGCGAGAACAAATTGGTTATCGGGACTGAAAATCACAGCATTAGGGGTGGATTGTTGCCCTTCTAGGGTTTTAGCGAGGGTAAGTCTGCCTAAACCTTCTACTAGGATAGTTTCTGGGGTTTTTTGGCCACTTGCAGCCGCGGGTTTAGGGGGAGCAATAGGACTTTGGGCCTGACTAAGCTGATGTTGCCCGATTGTCAGCGTGGTTAAGACACTGACCACAATTGCCCCGACAAGTTTCTCCCCACCCGTAAATCGGAATTTCATAAATTTAGTTGAATATTAACCAATGAACCGTGCTATAGATTCTAGCCTTTGAGGAGATTGATTGCCAAGCAAGGTGAGATTTTTGAGCTAAGAAGGTCGATTTTTTTCGTTTTTCAGGTTTGGTAAAGCCACTTGACCCGATTGGGGCGGTAAATAGTATCTTGCTGCTTCTTCTTGGTTGATTGCCTCAGTTTTTTGGCTCTGTTGCCACCTGGTGAGGATAGCGATCGCCATAATCGTTGCCCCTAAAGATAGCAGTGTCCATCTTTGTCCTAGAACCCCGATGATGACATCTACTGCCGCTGCGGTAAAGATAAAGCTGGTTATTGGTTCTTGACGGTAAGCTTTCTTGAGAAAACGCGGCCAGAGGAGATTACTCATTTTATCTATTATTTCTACGGTTTCGATAATTCCAGCTTATCCTATCATCCTAAAAAATGTTGTCGATCAGGTGATGGGGGGTTTTTCAGTGAGCAGTAATCAGTAATCAGTAAGAAAAATAATATTAGGGATTCTACTGCTGAACTGCAAATAATCACCCCCAGAGAATCGGATCCTTTAACAAATGCAAAGAGACGATACCCTCTCAAAACCCGTTGATAGGATTATGGTAGTGACCAAAATCAACTTTTAAGAATCTATAATGGGCGTTATTGTCCATTATCATCCAAATAACGGCTAAACAGCCTGTTGTATGCACTTTTCCTCGGTATTATCATGGCCTATCCTCTCTACGTCGCTTTTATTTGGCATCAACACCAACCCCTCTACAAATCCTGTCAAACTCGCACCGATGCTTCGGGACAATATCGCTTACCCTGGGTGCGACTGCATGGAGTGAAAGATTATCTCGATTTAATCCTGATTCTAGAACGTTTTCCCAAATTACATCAAACTGTCAACCTTGTCCCCTCTTTAATCCTGCAATTAGAGGATTACGTCAACGGACTAGCTATAGACCCCTATCTTGCCCTCACCGTCACCCCAGAAGCGCAGTTAACCCTGGCACAAAAACACTTTATCCTCGAACACTTTTTCGATGCTAACCATCGTACCCTGATCGATCCGCACCCCCGTTACGCCCAATTATACGCACAGCGTCAAGAAAACGGTCATAGTTGGTGTATTAGTCATTGGCATCTGCAAGATTATAGCGATCTCTTGGCTTGGCATAACCTGGCTTGGATCGATCCTATCTTTCACAGTGACCCGGAAATCGCTGCCTGGTTAGAACAGGGAAAAAACTTCACTTTAAGCGATCGCCAGCGAATTATCTCCAAACAGCGTCAAATTCTGCGTCGTATCTTGCCGCAACACCGGTTAATGCAGGAAACCGGACAACTAGAAATCATTACCAGTCCCTACACCCATCCAATTTTACCCCTGCTGGCCAACTCGGAAGCCGGCCGGGTAGCAGTGCCGAATATGACCCTTCCTCGCCAATATTTCCACTATCCTGAAGATATTTCCCGCCATCTCCAGAAAGCTTGGCAAATCTATATCGATCGCTTTGATAAACATCCTCGAGGACTTTGGCCCTCGGAACAATCCGTTAGTCCTGCGATTCTCCCCGCGGTCGCTAAACAGGGTTTTCAGTGGTTATGTTCCGATGAGGGGGTGTTAGGTTCGTCCCTGGGACATTACTTTCATCGCGACGAAAAGGGCAATATTAGCGAACCGGAATTGCTTTATCGTCCCTACCGTCTGGAAACTAGCAACGGCAATTTATCGATGGTTTTCCGCGATCATCGTCTCTCGGATCTGATCGGATTTAGCTATAGTGGCATGAAAGCAACCGAGGCCGCTACAGACTTAGTTAAACACCTAGAAGCGATCGCCGAACAACTGAAAACTAACGCAGAAACCACGACGCTAGAAAAACCCTGGTTAGTTACCATTGCGCTAGATGGCGAAAACTGCTGGGAAAACTATCATCAAGACGGTTTACCCTTCCTAGAGAACCTTTATCAACTTTTAAGCGACCACCAAGCGATCGAATTAGTCACCGTCTCCGAATATCTCGATCGCTTTCCCGCTAATGCCAAAATTCCTGTCAATAAACTTCATAGCGGCTCTTGGATCGATGCCAATTTTACCACTTGGATCGGCGATCCCGCTAAAAATAAAGCTTGGGAATATCTAATTTTAGCCCGTCAAACCCTGGCTAATCACCCCGAAGCGACGGAAGATAATAACCCGGATGCGTGGGAAGCATTGTATGCAGCCGAGGGTTCCGATTGGTTTTGGTGGTTTGGTTATGGCCATTCCTCCAATCATGACGCAATTTTTGACCAACTTTTCCGCGAACACCTGATCGCTCTTTATCAAGCTTTAAATGAGCCAATTCCCTCCTATTTGCTCGAACCGGTGGAAGAACACGGGGATAAACAAGGTAATCGTCCGATGGCTTTCATTCACCCCATTATCGACGGTTTTGGGGACGAACAGGATTGGGATAAAGCCGGACGGATCGAAATTGGCGGCACCAGTGGTACAATGCACCGGACTTCCTTAGTACAAAAGCTCTTTTTCGGTTGGGATCACCTCAATTTTTATCTGCGTTTCGATTGGAAACCAGGGGCAAAATTAGGAGAAGAAATTCCCGCAGAAGTGCATTTATACTGGTATTATGATGAAGTGCATCGTCTGCAAAGTCCAATTCCCCTAGCAGATATTCCCCCTCGATCGCCCCTCAATTACGGTTATCATCATCATCTAGGGGTTAATTTAATCACGGAATTTACTTGGTTAGAAGTCGCTCAAGAATATTTTACTTGGCAGCGAGTTCCTAGTAATGCCAAAGCTTCTTTTAATCAATGTTTGGAAATTGCTGTCCCCTGGGAAGGATTACACATTGAACCCGATGATCGTCTCCATTTAATCGCAGTTTTAGCCAATCAAGGTCAATACTATGATTTCCTCCCCGTTGAAGAATTAATCTTCCTGCAAAGACCTTAAATCAGTTATCAGTTATCAGTGATCAGTTATCAGTTATCAGTTATCAGCTTCTGAAGGCAAGAGGCAACAGGCACTCGTGCAAAAGACAGGATCTGGCAATTCTCCTACTTAGGGTTTGCGGCAAAAAGTTTTTGGCTCTCTTGGATTTGGTGGGTAAAATGTATTCTAAGATACATTCCTTAAGAGCGAGGGAGTGGAAGGAACCACAGAGACACAGAGGACACAAAGATCGATCCTATGTAAGTTAAACTTATCACACAGAACCTAGAAGAGCCAGTTTTTCAGCCAACCCTATATAGTCCCATGATCTAGCTTTTTTAGGGCGCTGAGAGCATGGAGACGGACAATCGCCTCCCCATCGGCTGCTAAAGTCAGCAAAATACTTTTATTGTCCCGATCTAATTCTCCTAAAGCGATCGCTAGAGACTGTTTAACTCCAGCATGAGCGAGGAGCGCCGGACGGGAGTGATAAAAATTACCGAGAATTTCCCCTGCTTGTCGGCGTAATTTCTGGGAGGTTTGCCGGCCGAGAATAGCGATAATTTCCCGACAAATCAAGACATTTTCGCTATATAAAGCCTTTTCTAGGTAATTTAAAGCTTCCCCATCCTCGATCCAGCCCAATGCTCGCACTACAGTTAATTTTAAACTATCGGGAGTTAAGGAAGATTGCAGCAGTGGATTTAAAGCTTTGGCTGAGGTTGCTGTGCCGATACGACCGAGAGCGATCGCCGTTTCTTGACAGATCTCCAGGTGGATATCGAATAACAGCGGTTGCAGATGGTTAACTAAATCTGCTTGGGGATAATTTGGCCCCAGGTAACTACTAGCTTTAATTGCTTCCCGTCGCACATCGATGGCCGGATCCTGTAAAGCATCGAGGATCATCGCAGTAATCTGGGGATGGTGAAAACTGCTTAAAGCTTCGATCGCCATCGACCGAATGGCACTAGATTGATCCTTAACTACGGTTAAAAGCGGTTCGATAATTTCCGGCCGGCGAATTTGTGATAAAGCTTGTACGGCTAAAAAACGCCTGTTCGAGTCGGACAGTAATTGTCCTAAACTAGAGATGGCAGAACTGCCGATATTGGCTAAAGCGGCCGCAGCCATTTGGCTGAGTTCCTCCTCCTCCGATCTTTGCAATAATTGACTGAGAGCGAGAATACAGGCTCGATCGTCAAATTGACTGAGAATTCTCGCCAGAAACCAGCGCATTTCCCCATCTTGTTCCTCGGATTCTAACAGGGCAATTAAAGGAGCGATCGCTGGTTGGCCGATTTGGGGAAATAGTTTCGCTATCTCCCATCGCTGTTGAAAATCGCATTTTTGTAAAGCTTCTAGGGCTAAATCGAGGATTTCATCGTTAATAATCGGTTCAATCGCATCTTTTTGGTTTAAAAGTCGCTGTATGCTGGTGTTTACTGTCTCCCAGTCCTTTTTATTTAACGCTATCTGAGCTTTTTCTAGCAGAGCTTGCATCGTCAGAAATGGCCTCGATTTTCGTGCTACCTATCCTAAAGAATGTCAGACTTTCTCGCTTTTGTCTTCTCTTCTATGCAAGAAACCGATAATAAATCTCCAAATTGTGCATCAGACGTCAGTAGAGGGGGCATCAGCGATCGCACAGTAGGGACGACTATAACAAAGGGGTGTTTCCAGGTCGTGTTGTTCCAAAAATTCCCGATTACTTAAAATCTTAGCGGTTTCTCCCGCTGCCACCACCTGACCACGACTTAACACCACCGTGCGATCGCATAGTTCTAAAGCCAGATCGAGATCGTGGGTGGCGATCACTTGGGTTTGGGGTAAAGTGGCCAACAGTTGTATTAATTGCCGACGGGACCGGGGATCCAGTTGGGCGCTAGGTTCATCAAAAACTAATACCTGCGGCAACATGGCTAAAACCCCCGCAATGGCCACGCGTTTTTTTTCACCCCCCGATAGATTCTGACTGTTTCTCTTACCGTAATGCTGGGAATCCAATCCCACCGCGTGTAAAGCATGATGACAGCGATGGTTTAAATCCTCTCCCCGAATTCCCTGATTCATCGGGCCAAAAGTCACATCTTCCCAGACAGTGGGCATAAATAGCTGATCGTCGGGGTTTTGGAAGACTAAACCGACAAAATTGCGGATATTTTCTAAATTCTCCGGTTTAACTTGGTAAGGACCGACGGTGATTTTACCGGTTTGCGGCGGGAGAATACCGTTAAAATGCAGTAATAGAGTGGATTTTCCCGATCCATTGGCCCCAACCAAAGCCACCTTTTCCGTAGCTTCAATGGCTAAATTAATACCTTTTAACGCTTCTGTGCCGTCAGGATAGGTATAAACTAGGTTTTCAATAAAAATCGGGTTGTGGTGCATGAAAAACGAGACTTTTACCTGAGTAGATGTACCATTTGACCCCAGAGGATCAGAATTACTATGGCAATTATAGCGAGATGATCGTTCAGCTTGCTTTGGGGAAGCTGTAGAGAAGGCAAGGAACCAGTGTAACCCCTCGATAACATGGCTTGATAAATGCGATCGCCACGTTCGTAGGTACGGATAAATAAAGCGCCGATTATATGTCCCACTAGCAGCCGTTGCCATCGGGGACTACTCATTAAATTACGCGCAATTGCTGCCCTTCGCATGGAATTAAATTCAGCGATCAAAACAGCTAGATAACGGTACATAGAAGCTAAAATTGCCACCAATAAAGGGGGCATTTTCAGGGTAACTAAGGCTTGTAACAGGTCGGGAATTGCTGTGGTTAAAACCAGAATATTAACCGTACAAAGACAGAGAAAAGCTTTTAGGGCCACACTGCCTAACACCAGCAATCCCTCGCTAGTTATCCGCAAAAATCCCCAAGACCAAAGAATTTCGCCGCCATCGCGAAAAAGGGTTCCCAATAAAACCACACCAATAAAGACAAATTCGATCGCTACTCTTCGTAAAAGTACGAGAATAGTCACCCGACTGATCAGAATTAAAATAATTAATCCTAATCCGTAAATCCCCCAAGTTTCCCAGCTACCATTCGGAGTTAACGATGTGGCAAAAACTAACAAAAGAGTCACTAAAACCCGGGTATGGGGCGCAAGTTTCTGCCAAAAACCGCAATTTTGGCGCTCATTTTGGCGAGAAAAAGTAGCAATGTGTAGCATTTATTCAGTGATCAGTTATCAGTGATCAGTTATCAGTTAGAAAGGGGGTTTAGGGGTTTAGGGATTTAGGGATTTAGGGGTTTAGGGATTTAGGGATTTCGGGAAATTTCAGCTAAATGCCCCACTCCTATCTCTTTATTCCTGATTTTGGGATTTTGGCATCACTAATTTACCGATACCCCAAGCGATGCCGAAAGTGGCAAGAGTTCCCAGAAAACCGGCGAGGGGAGTGGCCACACCTTGGGGAACACCTTTGAGGGCATAACCATCAAAAATTCGGGCGAAGGGTAATTGACCAGCAAGGGCGTTGGGGTCTTCTTTTTGGCTAAATTGCAAGTCTTCCGCCACTCGATCGAGTCCGTCGGGATCGGGACTGGCAAAGGGGGAAAGAAAAACGGCGATAATTAGAGAACATACTAGGCCAATCAGAAAAAATCGGCTATTTCTGCGAATATTCATCGACTTAATTGGTTTATTGACGAGAAGCTTAGGAAGGAGAAACAGAAGTATTAACGGAATGGGGCGGATTGTAGAGGAGATCGGGACGGGTTCGCCAGATATAACCGACAGCGAAAACGGTAATCACCGCTTCCCCGATACCGATGAGGATATGCCAAGATAACATGGCCACAAGGGCGACTAAAGGCGGTACAGTCCCCGATAAAGCCAATTGCAGGGCGCAAGCTAACGCCGCCACCACCACACTTGTCCAAGCGGCCAGGGCAACAGCGATCGCCATACTGCGCCAACTATGAAAACCAAGGGCTTTTCTAATCCCCAGATAGAGATAATAACCGCCAAACGTGCCGATCAGACCCATATTGACGATATTCGCCCCTAAAACCGTTAAACCACCATCTTGAAAAAATAAAGCCTGAACGATAAAAACCACCGCCATCACCAGAGAACCCGCCCAGGGACCTAGTAAAACCCCCGCCAGAGTCCCCCCTAATAAATGTCCTGAGGTTCCCCCCGGAATGGGAAAATTAATCATCTGGGCGGCAAAAATAAAGGCGGCACAAACTCCCATTAAAGGTACAGCCCGTTCAGCGTAGTGACCGCGCACTTTTTTAAGAGAAAAACCAATCAGGACAATGGCAATTATCCAAGTAAATAGACTCACCGATGGACTCAAAAAGCCGTCAGGAATATGGAGGGCGAGATAAGGGGTGAGGAGAGGGTGAAACAAACCAACTCCCAAAAAATTAACAGACATTAAAACTCAGTCTCCTTGGCAATTTGGGTTAAAGATTTTAATAGAATTGTTTCGCCAGGACGGAAAAGTCCTATCTTCTAGTAGATAACTAACCGCTTCATTCTACAATGCTCTCTCTGGGGATTTAACCCCTTTAGCTTCTTAAGAATTTCTGTTATTTTTTTGGTCGTCAGGGTTCAGGGTTCAGGGTTGAAAACTGGGAGCATCTCACATTTTCCCTAAGCATAAATACTTAATTTCCCTTAAATGATACCAGTCCAAAATTTCAATCCTTTCCTATTCCTCACCGATTTAACCATTGATCCTCCTCGATATTAATTGGCCTCCCTTCAACTTGTACTATATTAGGGAATTGAGGGAGATGGGGTAAAAAACCAAAGGAATTAGGAACCATCGGTCCCTAATTCCTGTAGTATATGCCATTGTATCTAACGGGCTTGGAGAGACTCGAACTCCCGACCTTGTGGTCCGTAGCCACACGCTCTAATCCACTAAGCTACAAGCCCTCGTTTTTCTCAACAGTAAACCACTATAGCACAGGTTCATTCAATGACGCAAGAGGGTAAAGAAAAATTATCTCATCTCGATGGCCTTGGCCAGGCCCAGATGGTGGATGTATCGGAGAAAATGCCCACTAAACGCACTGCTATCGCCCTAGGACAAGTGAGAATGCTAAAAACGACTTTTGAAGCCATAGAACAGGGAAATGCGCCTAAAGGTGACGTTTTAGGGACGGCCAGACTAGCGGGAATTATGGCGGCCAAACAAACTTCCTCCTTAATACCCCTTTGCCATCCCTTACCCTTGCAAAAAATCAATGTTCAGATTATCCCGAAAGCAGAGTTACCCGGCTACGAAATTCGGGCAGAAGTGGTGACAAAATCGGAAACTGGGGTAGAAATGGAGGCTTTAACGGCGGTATCTGTGGCAGCCTTGACTTTATACGATATGGCCAAAGCGTTAGAAAAATCAATCCTGATTGAAAATATCCGTCTGCTGAGTAAAACAGGAGGGAAATCAGATTATGCCAAGGATTCCCTGTTGCCATGAAAACCCGGGTGCATCTCACATTTGCAGAAATACCGACAATCAGCAATTATTAGTAACTCTTAAATTATTACAGATGGGTCAGCGGCTGCGTGTAAGCATCCCACCGAAAAACTAATGCGCGGGGGGTTTGGGGGCGGCGCCACGCCCCCAACGGGGGGTTTGGGGGGTAGAACCCCCCAAAGGCTTGGATTGAGTGGTAAAATCGGAAGTAATGACCGATTTTAGCCGAGAGTGTCCCCGTAAAAATCCCAACTTGGTAGATTGACAAAAATGAGATGCAGCCTAAAAAACCTAAGTAACCCCTTCTAACTTTTCATCGGTCAATTGATATAATTCCTGTAATTTCTCTAATTTGTCGGGGTCTGCTTGCCAAAAACCGCGACCCTGTGCTTCTAACATTCTACCGACAATATTACGGAAAGCTTCGGGATTAGCTTGACGCAATTTTTCCGCCATTTCTGCATCAAAAGCGTAGGTATCGGCTGCCTGATCATACACCCAATCGTCACTAAAATTAGCCGTACCACCCCAACCAATTAAAGCGGTCATTCTTTGGGAGATTTCGTAGGCCCCACCGGAACCTTGATTAACCATGGCGTTGGCCCATTTAGGATTGAGTAATTTACTGCGGTATTCTAAGCGCAAAACCTCCTCTAATTTGCGGGGAGTTGTATCATTGGAAAAACTCTCGACAAAACTTGTCATTACCCGTTTACCGCTTTGTTTTTCTGCGGCTAATTTTAATCCTCCCGTGTTGCCGTAGTATTCCTGAATATCGGTTAAACCGTATTCTACCGAGTCAATTTCTTGAATAATACTTTCACTGGTTTTTAATAACTGTTGTAGCACTTCTGGCCGCGCTTGTCCCTTATCTTGACGACCATAACTAAAAACATTACGCTTTTCCCAAGTTTTCGCTAATTCGTTGTCATTTTCCCAATTTCCCTCCACTACTTGGTCATTAACTAAAGAGCCAAAATCCCCGGCAGGATTGGAAAATAAACGAGCGCTGGCATTGTCAATTCCTTGACTTTTCAAGGCTAAATAGTGCTTACGGATATAATTATCATTTTCCGATTCTTCTATCTCGGCTGCCCGCTGCATTAAATCATCCAATAACTCGATAATATTGATAAAAGTATCCCGAAAAATTCCCGATAAATTAGCCAGAATATCGATGCGCGGGTGTCCAATTTCCCCTAAAGGTTTTAATTCATACCTGACAATTCTTCCTGTTCCCTCTTTCACCGGTTCCGCACCGACTAATTCTAAAAGAATACCCAGGGATTCACCCTTAGTTTTAATCACATCTAATCCCCAGAGTAAAACTGCTACAGTTTCGGGATATTTTCCTTTTTCGGTTAAGTTTTGTTGTAGCAGTTTTTTGGCGATTTCCCGTCCGCGGGTGTAGGCTGCGGGGGAAGGCATCCGGTAGGGATCCAAAGCGTGTATATTGCGTCCTGTGGGTAAAACTCCCGCACCATCCCGGAGTAAATCACCCCCCGGTGCCGGTGGTACATATTCCCCATTTAATCCCCGCAAAAGATTAGTTAATTCTTCGCTATTTTGTCCTAATAAATTTTTAATAGCAATGCCTTCTTTAAGCTTTTCATTGGTTGCTTCGTCAGCGAGAATTTGCTGAAATTCTCGCTCAGATAAATCGGTGAAATAAGCATCAAGATAACCTTTTAATTCTTCCTGATTAGGAGCAGTTCCTAGGGTGTGTAAACCCGAAGAAAATAGTCTTTGTTCGACGATTTGTAGGTAATTATACACCTTGACAAAATAATCGGTTAGTGCATAGCGGCTAAATAATTTGGCATTTTCTAAAGTGAATTCTATTCCCTGTTTTTCTGCTTCCAGAAAAGGACAATCTTTAGAGATACCTGTATCAATAATCTTTTGGAGGATACTATCTCTTAAAGCGTAATTTTTCTCAGGATTTTCTCGAAACTCTGCAATCAAATCTCGTAAAATCATCAATTCTTTATATAATCCCGCTCGTCCGTAGGGAGGCACATTATGGGAAATTAACACCCCATAGCCGCGACGTTTAGCTAGGATAGATTCCGAGGGATTATTAGCGGCATAAATATATAAATTCGGTAAATCTCCTAATAAAATATCTGACCAAGAATAACCAGTATTTCCTAGGGGTGAACCGGGCAGCCATTCGACGGTTCCGTGCATACCAAAATGAACGAGCGCATCGGTCTTAAAATCTTTTTGTAACCACTGATAAAAGGCTGCATACTGAGGGTGAGGAGTTAAATCTTTTTCAAACATTAACCGCATCGGATCCCCAGCAATTCCTAAAGGTGGCTGTACTCCAATCCAGATATTACCTAACTCAATTCCCCCTAAATGATACTGGTTGCCAACAGTTTTTATCCCCGCATCTTTCAGAGATTTCCAGTGTTTTTCAATGCGAGAGGTTAACAGATAACCTAGCCAATTTTCTAAAGTTTCTATCGATAAACGATTTTGTTTAGAGAGATTTTCATCATCGGCAAATTTAACTTTTTGAATAATTTCTTCCCCGTCTTCGGGAATTGTTCCCACATGATAACCCTGCGCTTGTAAAGCTTGTAAAAACTTAACTAAACTCCGGGGAACATTTAATAAAGCTGCCGTACCAACTGCCCCATAACCCGGGGGAAATCCATAGAGAATGATGGCTATTTTGCGTTCTTGCGGAGGGGTTTTATGTAACTTAATCCAACTGTTTAAACGTCCAGTTAAACGCTGTAATCTTTCGGGGATTAAATAGATAGTTTCCCCCACTAATCCCCCCAGAGGAATTGTATCAATTGCTCCATCTAATTCAGGTAAAGCGTATAGAACCACACTCTGTAAACCACCGATTCCCTGTCTTGTCCAAGAATAAATATCTTGAATCAATAAAGGGGCAGCGATAAGATAAGGAATATTTTTAGCGGACAGAATTCGTTTAGCCACTTCTACCTGTCTTCCTGCTTCCATAGAACCCGCAGGACCCCCCACCAAAGGAAAGCCAATCGTCGAGACAATTGCATCTACTGTCACCGCATCTTCACTTAAAGAAGGAGTTTCAATGATTCCTTTTTTTCTTTGCTGAATTTCGTAGTCTGTGGTTAACCAATCCCGAACAATTGTATGGCCTTCCACTCCGTTAATAAACACGGGTAGGGGAATTAAATTAGCCGTTTCAAAATGACGGATTAATTGATTAATATAGGGCAATTTACTGATAACGTGCTTCCGATAAAGCAGCAGTGCCACCACTGGTTTATCAAGAGATTTATTTTTTTTATACCAAGCTAAATATTCTTGGGGAGTGAGAAAATAACCCTGATAATCGGGGTGTAATAGTCCCTTATTGGGAGTTTCGATAACTTCGGGTATTTCCTGTACTTTTAACCCTAGATATTTTTGGGCAATTACCCAACACATAGCGGCAACATTTTCCGTTCCTCCCGCATTCCAATAACCGTAAATAATTAACCAGTTACGCAAATCTTGAACTTTTTTAGCGGGAATAAATTTCAGTAGTTTCGGACCGGTTTTGAGGAAACTAAGATAACCAGCTAACTTATCTTCTTCCTTGCCACTGGAAAATTTACTCAAGATAAATTGAATTGGTTTTGGCATTCCTTTTGGTTTATCCCCGATGGCAAATTCTCCCAAACGGGTTAAACTCATTAACTCTAAAGCAGACTCAAAAACTAAGCGAATGGGAATCTGTGCCGCTCGTTGCCGCAGCCAAGTAACTTGATCGTAATCGAAGATCAAACTAGCAAAAAAAACGTCGGCAGTGGCTAAAGCTTGCTCGACTATTTCCGGTTCGCTAGTCAAGGATTTATCGCTAAATACTTTTACTTCTAAATCGGGACATTTAGAACTAGCCAACAGGCCCGATTGCCGATATAAATTCCTGTTAAAGGTTTCAAAGCCAACAATTAAAACAATGCTTTTCATAAGAATATATTTTTAGACCAATCAGGGTGGGTTATCCTGCCTGAAAACACCCCCTGAAATGATCATAACGACAAATTAATAATAACTGCCGGATTTGCGATGATGGATAGCGGTTAAACCCTGGTGTAAAACCTTGCCTTTTTCTGCGATCGCATAAATCAGCCAATGATCACCGCACTCCATTCGTTGTTCTACCCGACATTCCAGATAAGCGAGCGCTTCGGCCAGAATCGGCCCACCGTTCTCAGCTTTAGTGGTTTCGATATTAGCGAAACGATCTTCCCCTGGAGTAAAAGGTTTAAGAAAATGTTTCATTAAAGCCAAATGTTGACCTTCTTGGAGGATATTAAGGACAAAAGGCGTACCGCTATAAAGCAGAGACTCGATCGCTCGTTCTTTCGCCACGGCAATAGTCAATCCGGGGGGGGTGAACGTCGCTTGCGACACCCAAGAGGCTAACATGGCGCCGCGCAATTCCCCCAATTCGCAGGTGACGATACAGAGAGAACCCACCAAACGGCCCAGAGCCTGCGATCGCCGATCGCTTTGGGATTGGTTAACATTAGTTTTCGGTTGTCTGCTTTTGCGAGCTTTTTTGACTACTTGAGCGAAATCGGTTCCCGCTTCCTCACAGGTCTTTAAAATTGCCTCCGTGGGCTTAAATTTAACCCGAATTGGCTCAAAACCGAAGCGATAACCGCCATCCCGGAATTTACCTTCCAAAAGATCGATCGCTTCCCCACTCCAACCGTAGGAGCCAAAAACCCCCACCAGCTTGCTTTTATCGCCATTGGACAGGGTAATCCCCAAGGCGGTTTGGATGGGAGTCGGTGCGTGTCCTCCCAAAGTGGGGGAACCAAAGATAAAACCGACACTTTTTTCGATCGCCGTTTTGATCTCGTCTGGTTCGGCGGACTCGGCGTTAATCGCCGTGACTGCTACTCCCGCTTTCGTGATCCCCATCGCGATCGCTTGAGCGAGGGTGGCGGTGTTGCCGTAGGCACTAGCATAAATCAGGGCGATTGTCAACTCTTGGGACTTTTGTACTGCTAACCATTGTTGATAGGAAAGGGTCAATTCGTGCATCCCGTAACGCACCAGAGGACCGTGACCAACGGCATAAAATAAGGGCGATTTAGCGGCTAATTTCTCCAAAGCGTTGCTAATTTGGCTGGCATAGGGAGCCATGAGACAATCGAAATAATAACGCCGATCTTCGTTATAAACGCTCCAACCCTCATCAAAAATTTGGTCGCCACAAACGTGCGCTCCGAATAATTTATCGGTGTAGAGAATATCGGTTTTACTGTCGTAGGTACAGAGTTGATCGGGAAATCGGGGGTTAGGAGTGGGGATAAATTCTAATTGATGGTTTGCTCCTAAATTTAATATTTCTTCCCCCTTGACAACCAACAGATTTAATGCTTCGGTTTCGAGAATTTTTTTCAGGGAAATTGCCCCCGGATTGGAACAAACAAAAGTGACTTGAGGCGCGATTTCTAAAAGTGCCTTGAGGGTGACGGCACGATTGGGGTTAACGTGACCGAGGATAATATAATCAATCGTTTTCGGATCGATTCTTTTAGTTAAAGCCTCTAAAAATATGAACGAAAATGATTCCCCCGGTGGATCAAAAAGAGCGACCTTTTCACCTTTAATCAGATAACTATTGGCGGTGGTTCCCTTTTGTAATCCGTATTCGATCTCGAATTTTAACCGGTCCCAAGTGCGGGAACGAAAGACAAAAGTATCGGCGGCTATCGGTGCTACTTGTACATCTCTCGGTTTGACAATTGCATTATTCATAATTTTAGTTACCAGTTATCAGTTAATTAGTCAAGTAGTTAAGCGGCAACTTGAGGCTGTCATCATTTTTTACTTGGCAAGTTTGGCATCAAAGTCAACACTTGATTTTTGACTAAATACAGCCTTTTATCGCTGGGGACGAGTGGGGAAATTTACAGGTTATCTTGCCAGCCGGAAGGACATCAATATCTAAAGTACACTATCTCTGGGAAGAAACCTAGCTTCTAGCAATTTGTTTGCGAGTAAGGATACCCCTCTGGGGGGATTTGCCAGTCTATTGAGAAATTCTAAAGGGAACGTGATCCCCAGAAGCGAGGTGCTAGTCTGAGGGAAACCCTGCTCTCTTCCTATCAGGCCAAGTTTTTATGAGCTATCAGCACTCGTCTTTTGACTGCACTAGCGCCAATTTTGAGAAAGCCGCTTTGAGTCATTTTCGCACTCTTGTGGCTTTTTTACCGGATAATTGCCGTGTTTACCGGCAAACTTGGGAATTTTCTACGGTTCTCTGTCTCGATTTTCTAGCCTGTTTGCAGGGACTAGCAATCACCCGTCAAAATTTTGCCCATCTAGTTAATGTGACACAAGAACTGGGTTTAGGTCAAGCAATTATTTTGAAAGTAGGCAATAAAATCGTTGAGTGGCATCGTTTAAGCTAAGATTTCAATTTGCGACAATCCCAACATTCTAGAAAAAAATCGGCTCTCTCTGTTCTTTGTGTCTCTGTGGTTTATAACTACCTCTTGCCTGTCCTAACCAAGAAGTTAATTTTGTCCTAAGTAGGGAGGCACAATTATTTGTAGGATGGGTTAGCGGTAGCGTAACCCATGCGGGCGTTGGGTTTCATACTTCAACCCAACCTACGTTCATCTATTTGTAGGATGGGTTAGCGGTAGCGTAACCCATGCGGGCGTTGGGTTTCATACTTCAACCCAACCTACGTTCATGTTATATTTAATTCCACCCACCTACTTATCTAGAACTGTTTGAGTTGAGAAAAAGCTCCGATAATTTGACCGAGGCTAATACCACCATCATTAGTGGGAACAGTTTGCTGCCAGTAGGGTTGAAATCCCGAAGCTTGTAGGCGATTAATTGTTCTTTCCGTCAGATAACGATTTTGAAAACAGCCTCCCGTCAGGAGAATTTTTTCTCTACCTATTTTGTGTGCAATTTCTACAATAATCTCACATAAACTATTATGAAATTTAGCGGCAATTATGCCGATTTGTACTTGTTTTTCTAAATCTTCAACAACTCCTAAAATTATCTGATTCCAATCAATAACTATGGGGGAGTCGGCGGACAAAGAAAAATGATAATATTCCTCCGTTTTAATGCTCTCAAGGGCAAATTCTAGCTGCATTGCTGCTTGTCCCTCAAAACTTAATTGATAACATAAACCTAGAATCGCCGCCACACCATCAAACAAACGCCCGACACTAGAAGTTAAAGGACAATTAATTTTTTTGGTTAACATTTGCCTAAAAATAGACCATTCCTGTTCACTAAAAGCTGATTTTATCCTATCAGTATTTTCCATAACTTCTAGTAATCCTAAAGCCACTCGTCTGGGTTCTTTAACTGCTTTTTCTCCTCCAGGTAATGGCCAGGTTTTAAAATGGGCGATTCGCTGCCAAGAATCGGCAGCAATATGGATAAATTCTCCCCCCCAAATTGTGCCGTCTAAACCGTATCCTGTTCCATCCCAAGCAACCCCTAAAACCGGAGGTTGTAGCTGATGCTCTGCCATGCAGGATAAAACGTGAGCGTAATGGTGTTGAATGGGAATAACGGGCAAATTTAAGCTATAAGCGTACTTGGTTGCTAGATATTCAGGATGAGCATCACAGGCAATAACTTCGGGTGCAAACTCGTATAATTTTTTTAAACTATCGAGGATATTTTTAAAATGATTGACGGCATTAACTGTATCTAAATCGCCGATATGTTGACTAATAAAAACTTGATTTTTTTGGTAGATAGCCACGGTATTTTTAAAATAACTTCCCACGGCCAGAATCGGGGGAAAATCTCCCTCATTAACTTTAACTGGAAAGGGAGCATATCCCCGCGCACGGCGCAAAATCATCGCTTTTCCCGCCATTTCCCTGATAATAGAGTCATCCACTGGTCGAAGGATGGGACGATTATGAACTAGAAATAAATCGGCGATTTTTCCTAATTTTTCTAAAGCTTCTTTTTCCTCAATACAGATAGGTTCATCGGCTAGATTACCACTGGTTGCTACAACAGGAAAGCCTAATTCTGCCAATAAAAGATGATGTAGGGGAGTATAGGGTAACATGACTCCTAGGTAGGGATTACCCGGAGAAACGGCAGCAGAAAGATAATTTTTTCGCTGTTTAATCAGGACAATTGCCGCAGCAGGAGACTGCAATAATTGCGATTCTAAAGAAGATACATAACCGTGGTTTTTCACTAACTCAAGATTAGGATACATCACGGCAAAAGGTTTATCTGGTCGCTGTTTACGTTGTCGCAATTTTTGCACTGCTTCCGTATTTCTTGCATCGACAACTAGGTGAAATCCTCCTAATCCTTTGATCGCTATAATTTTTCCCTGTTTAATTGCTCGAGCGGTGGCGATTAAAGCTTGATCTTTTTCCGCTAATACAGAGCCTTGACTATCTAAAATACTAATTTGGGGTCCGCAACGAGGACAGGCATTCGGTTGGGCATGAAAACGGCGATCCAGAGGGTTTTCGTATTCCCTTTGACATTCGGGACACTGATTAAAACCCCTCATAGTTGTGGCACTCCGATCATAGGGTAAACTCTCGATAATACTGTAGCGAGGACCGCAGTTAGTGCAGTTAGTAAAAGGATAGCGATAACGACGATTATTGGGGTCAAAAATATCGGCTAAACAATCGGGACAAGTGGCTAAATCGGGCAGAACAATTGTATTTTTTTCACCGCCGCTACTGTGACGTATGCTAAAGTTTTGATAACCGATGGGATTTAACCATTGAGTCTCAATATTTTCAATTAGCGATCGAGGTGGTTTTTCTAAAGATAATCGAGTCAAAAAAGTTTCTAGTTTGTCTCGATTGCCCTCGACTTCAATAAAAACTCCCGCTGCTGTATTATTCACCCAACCAGTTAGGTTTAATTCCGTTGCTAATCGATAAACAAAAGGACGAAAACCGACTCCTTGTACTGCTCCGCGCACAATTAAAGCCAATCGCTGATCCGATTGAATGCTCTGATTATTCATAAATAATTTAACGGGGAAATCATCAAATTCATCCCTGATTACTTTTCCCGTTATACTAAACTTTCACTAATCACCCGACAGCATTCTTCCACACTTGCCCTTTTTTCCATAGCTATCACTAAAGCTTGATAGGCAGTCTGTTGTTTTTCTAAAAGAGTTTTTGCCTGTAATAAACTCCAGCGCTCTTTTTGAGCATAATTATTCTCAGGAACCCCCGCTAATTTTAAGGCCGATTGCAGATAAAATCGATCGCTTTCTCCCCCTGCCGCTTTACCATAAACTAAGGTTTCGGCAGCAATTCCCGCCATCCACACCGTAGAAATTCGCTCTAAAAAAGCAGGAAAATCGGTAAAATTCTTGACTTTTTGCTCTAAATCTGCTAGGTCAAATTGAACACCGCCGACTCCCTCCTGGCCTTGACGAAAGGCTTCCCAGGCGGTCAAACTATAACTGGCGATCGGAATGCCCAAAATATAAGCGGTGAGAAAATGTCCGGCTTCGTGGTAAATAACTCTTTGACGGTGTTTACTAGGAGAAAGAGCATCCAGTAGTAAAGTCACGCCCCGGTTATTAAAGGTGAGAGTATCAACGGTAACTAATCCCAAGAGGCTAAAAGTAGCCAAAGCGGGGACAAAAGGCGAAATAGACAGCAAAGGGGTGACAAATACGGAAAGAGTGATCGAAAAAACGGTAATCGCGATCAGATTTAAAGCTGTCTGTTCCATAAAAATTAATAAAAATATACAAATGCTTAATACTATGTTACATTGCCTAGTTTTATTTTCCCCGAATCAACCAACCAATTACCCCACCCACAAAAGCAGTCACATCCATACCTCCCCAATTTTTTCAGCTAAATCGGGAATTTTTCCCACGGATGCCTCGATGAGTTTCACTCTTTCATTTAAACCCGTGATTTTTGCGTCTAAAGTCCTGATTTCTCCCTTAATTTCCGTCTGTCCTATCTCTAAGACCTGAATTTCTCTTTTGATCTCTCCGACGCTATTCTCGATCGCTTTTTGTCCATTCTCCAAAGAGGTTAAACGAGTCTCGATCGCTTTTTGTCCATTCTCCAAAGAGGTTAAACGAGTTTCGATCGCTTTTTGTCCGTTGATAATCAGATTTTCTAACCTTTTTAGGTCATTTTCCGTAAAAGCCGTCATCAGCTAAACTCCTAATAGATTAATTTTTTCTCGTCTTGAGATTGAGTCGATCGTTGACTAATTTAATTATGGAGTCAAAATCAAGCTGTTACCCATTGATAGTTCTAGGTTCGACGCGGCAATAGGGATTTAGGGTGATAGGCAAATTTCCCCCACTTCCCC
>NZ_CAIP01000432.1 GCF_000297435.1 Microcystis sp. T1-4
AGTTTTGTTACGAGATTCAACATTTCTGAATCGCCTCATATCGTTGTTGAATGTAAAAAACAAGAGGTTTCAGAATTAGAATTTACTCAGGCAGTAGAGCAGGGTTTTAGTTATGCGGTGGCGGAAGGAGCGAAATATGTTTGGATAACTTCCGGTATTAAAGATGAATATTATCAAGTACCAACAGAAAAGCCAAAGGAAAGAATTACTATCACGGATATTCCACAATCGGGAGTGGAAACATTAGCGCGTTTTAAATATGCTAAAGGTGGTGGTATTTCTAATGGACAAAAGTTATTTGAGTTAACAGTAGTTACAGAGGATGAGTTAACCCGTCGTTTTAAGCAGGCTCATCAATCCTTATGGGGAGGGGGAGAGTTGAATCCCTCAGAGGCTTTTGACGAGTTAGATAAGCTAATTTTTTGTAAAATTTGGGATGAAAAGAAAGCTCGCAAGGTAGGGGAACCCTACGATTTTCAGATCTTTAGTGTTGCTCCTAAAGCTAATGAAAAAGAGGAGGAAAGAAAACAACGGGAAAATAAGCAATTAAGTGAGCGCATTAAAGCTTTATATGAAGAAGGCCGTCGAGCAGATGCAGAAGTTTTTAAGGATGATATTCGCTTAAGTCCAGAGAAGTTGCGGACGGTGGTGGGTTATTTAGAAAGTATTAATTTAGGCGAAACAGACTTAGATAGTAAGGGTCGCGCTTTTGAGACGTTTATGGGGTCATTTTTTCGCGGAGATTTCGGGCAGTATTTGGGAGCATCTCACTTACGCGATAAGTAATTATACTTAGCCTAAAAGCCACTCTTAATCGTGTCTTGGAACGAAATAGAGGCTTTTAAAGACTGCGTACATGGAGAATTAAAACAAGAATTACCCTCGAAAAGCCTATTTTTCCACTAAGTATTTATGCTCATTGCAAAGGTGAGATGCTCCCCAGTATTTTACACCTCGACAAATTGTTAAGTTTATTGTGGATGTGCTACCCATCAAGCACAATTCTTTAGTTTTAGACACATCTTGTGGAAGCGGTGGTTTTCTGCTTCATGCGTTAGAGAAGGTTCGTACGGAAGCTGATGAATACTATCCCAATTATCAAACGGATCCGAAAGAATATAACAAACATTATCAGCATTGGCATAATTTTGCTCAGAGTAATTTGTTTGGCATTGAAATTAATGAACAGATTGCTCGGGTTGCCAAAATGAATATGATTATCCATGATGATGGTCATACCAATGTAATTGCGGCGGATGGTTTACGCGATAGCGAAGATTTAATTAAACGGACAGAAAATAAAGGCTTTACATATAATCGCTTTGATTTTGTTATTACTAATCCGCCTTTTGGTTCGGTTATTAAACAAACGGAACAGGCTTATATATCCCAATATAGCTTTGCGATGAAGGCGGTAGATTGGTTAAATCCTAAAAGTAGAACAACGGAGCGGGATAGCCAAAGTACAGAAGTTTTATTTCTTGAGCAATGTCATCGTTTTTTAAAGGAAGGTGGCTATTTAGCGATGGTGGTTCCTGATGGTATTTTGACTAATTCAAGTTTGCAGTATGTCAGGGAGGGAATCGAGGAAAAATATCGCATTGTGGCGGTGGTTTCGATGCCTCAGACGGCTTTTTCGGCAACGGGAGCGGGGGTTAAAAGTTCGGTTTTATTTTTGAAGAAGCATTCGCAAGCAGTAACGGAAAGTATTCAACAGGCTAAACTGACTTTACAGGAGCAAATTAAGCAAGGTAATGATTATTTAAAGTTATTGGATAAGATTGAAAATAATAAGAAGCGGCATTTAAAGGAGTTACGAGGTTTTGATAATGCTCAAAATTTGTCCGGTAAGGCGTTGACGGATTCGGAGCTTTATAAGGAGTGGAAAAAGTCGGTCACGGCGGAATATAATGACCAAATTGAGGCTTTAAAGGAGTCTTTGAGTGATAAGTATGGGGAAGAAAAGCAAAAGGTAATCGAAGATTATCCGATTTTTATGGCAATTGCTGAAGATATTGGTTATGATGCAACGGGTAAATCAACTAATAATAATGAGTTAGATTTTATTGGTCGGGAGCTTGCGCGGTTTATTGAGTCGATAGAGTCAGGTAAGGATGGTTTTTTTTTAAGTCTTGATGTGGATAAGAATAAGGTATTTTTCGTCAATTTTTTCAATCTTATTGCTAGAATTGATCCTTATTACCACAGGCCAGATTTTTTGTCGATAAGGAAAAAGTTAATAAATAATCCATTATTTAATAGGATTGGAAGATTAATATTATCTTGGAATCGAGGAGATGGACCCCGTGATGGTTTTTATACAGATGATTATCAAAATGGGGTCTATTTTCTTCGTGTAAACAATCTTAAAGAGCATACTATAAATTTAGAAGATGTTAAATACATAACTAGATATGTCCATGAAAATACTCTTAAAAGATCGCAAGTTACTGCTGGAGATGTAGTTTTTGCAATTAGTGGAACAAAAGAAAACCTTGGAACAGTTTCAATAATTCCCGATCATATTTCTGAAGCCAACTTAAATTCAGCATTGGTGACACTAAAATTAGATTGGTCAGTTATAAATAAGAAATATTTTTGTTATATGTTTGATTTAAATATAACAAGAGTTCAAATTGAATTTATTGGTAAAGGAACTGCTCAAAATAACTTAAATAATGAAGAAATATCAGAGATTCACATATTTTTACCATCTATTAAAAAACAATTAGAAATAGTTGATTTTCTTGATAAAAGTTATCTTTCAAAAAAACAAAAAGAACTGGAAGCACAGCGATTACTAGATAGTATTGATGATTATCTGTTAGGGGAGTTGGGGATTGAGTTACCCGAACCCGAAGAAAATACTATTCAAAACCGAATTTTTATCCGTAACTTAAGCGAGGTATCAGGCGATAGGTTTGATTGCAACTATAATCATAAAATTAATTATATACTATCTCAAACAGGTAATTATAAAATTGAATATTTAAAAAATTTATTAATTAAGCCACCTCAGTATGGAGCTAATGAAATAGCAATAGATAAAAATAATAGTGGAGAAATAAATTATATTCGGATTACTGATATTGATGATTTAGGTTTTCTTAAAGTTCGAGGGCTGAAAACGGCTCTTAAAATTGAAGATAAGTATATCTTAAATCAACATGATTTGTTGTTTGCTCGTAGTGGCTCTGTTGGCAGGTGCTATTTACATCAAGATAATAAACAAAAAGCAATTTTCGCAGGTTATCTAATACGTTTTGTTTTGAACACTCAAATAGCAAATCCTTATTATATCTTTTACTATTGTCACTCAAAAATTTATAAAATGTGGGTAGATGCCATATCTCGTTATGCTGTTCAGTCAAATATTAATTCTGAAGAATATAAATCTCTTCCTATTATTTTACCTCCTCTTGAAAAACAAATCGAAATTAGTGAGCATATCACCGCAATTCGTAATCAAGCCAAACAACTCCAACAACAAGCCAAAGACGACCTAGAAAAAGCTAAACAGGAAGTCGAAGCCATGATTTTAGGTGATGACTAAAAGCCTAATTTATCGGCTCTTCTAGGTTCTGTGTGATCAGTTTAACTTACAATATGATCGATCTTTGTGTCCTCTGTGTCTTTGTGGTTCCTTCCACTCCCTCGCCAGCAGGACTGTATCTTAGAATCCATTTTACCCACCAAACCTAAGAGAGCCATATTTTTAATACACTCGACCGCGCCAACTTTGGGGACGGGTAAAAGCAGAGATAAAAATGCGGATAACTGCCAGCGGATCCGCGAGGGGAGATAGCCAAAATAATCCCGAAGATAGATTGACTTTTTCGCCCCGATAGTAACTAGGAGAGACAGCCAATAAAAGGGCAAAACGAATCAATAACAGCAGCAGGTTTAAAGTCAAGACAATTTTTAAACTCAGGAAATTGTAGCCAAAAATCAAAGCTGTGAGCAGTAAAGGGGTGATAATTATCGGTAATCCCTGAGTAAGAGCTAATAAAGCTAAATCGCCCCATAATTGCCCCTGATAGGAGGCATCTTTGAGGTCAAGAGATCTGCCCCATTCGCGCCAAGTTTCCTTAAGTCCTTCGTACATCCGCACGCGAATCAACTTCGCCCCATCGAGAAATCCCACCCGATAGCCTTTCGTTGCCGCTAGACGGGCCAGGGTGACATCATCGCAAAAAGAACCTTTTGCCCCGCTATAACCGTCTAAAGCCGCTAAAACTGACCGCCGGCAGAGAAAACATTGACCATTGGCCATGACTCGTTGGGGATCTTGCCCGCGCACTCCGGCCGCATCAAAGCGATAGAGCAAAGTCATCAATAAAGCCGGCTGTAACCACCATTCTCCCGGATAGGAGAGGATAAATTGCGGCGACAGGGAAACTAAATCGTAACCTTCTGCGATCGCAGCTTTGACTAAACTAGCCACTAAATTTGCTTGGGGTTGCGTATCGGCATCAATGCCCAAAATCCAGTCACTTTTAGGAGAACTAAACAAAAAACCATTGTGTAACGCCCAGGGACGACCTACCCAATCGGGAGGCAAAGCATAATCGGTTTTCAAGCGAAAGCGGGGGTCTTTTGCCGCTATCTCTTTGACTTTTTCCCGCGTACCATCTTGGGAATTGCTATCGACAATCAGAATTTCTCGCACTTCGTAACTCTGTTGACTCAATCCCTGTAAACAACCGTCAATCCTGGCCACTTCGTTTAACGTCGGCACAATCACGCTTACTGTCCCTAACATCTCCGGGGTGGGAGGTTGGGGAGTCAGGGGAGGACGACGACGCGCCCCTTTTAGCAGACGGGAAAGAAGGATAAAAAAGGCAACAGCCTGAGACAGCAGTAGCCCCAGGCAGAATGCACCGAGAATTATCTCAGTTAACAACTTATTTGGCTCCTCTCACCGAAACAACGGGGATTTTTAGGGTTGTTACTTCGCTGGTTGCCACTGTTTGCCCGGAAGCAACAGCCTTGGCGCGATTATAGAGGAGTGTTAAAGGCAGAATACCGGTGAGTAATCCTAAGAAAATCGGCGGATAAATACCAGCACCGATACTCATGACCGTAGCAAAGCCAAAATTACCCAAATACATCACAAAAGGCAGGGTTAAATCTTGACTTGGCAGTTTCACCGGTTGCACTTGCCAGATTAAAGTGGCTACCGTCATAAAAACACAGCCCGTACCGAACCAACCGGCAAAATTTTCATAGGGCATCCCAAAGAAGGCCCCCGGTTGTTCCCAAATCCAGAAGGGCATGGTAGTTTGACTCATGGCCGGATCTAGGACAAAATCCCAGGAAGTTAATAATACCGCCCCGATAGCGATCGATCCTAGATTTTGTAGCCACTGGGGTATAGCAAGAGTGGATAAACCAACACGAGCGATGATATAGGCACTAAAACCGAGATAAAACCAAGATAGGGGGATAGTAAAGGGTACTAAACCCGCAATTTTGTAACCTAGGCCCGAAAGATAACGATAATGACCGAAAGGAAAGCCGGTACTGGTTCCTAATAGTTCGCTACAAAGGGATAAACTGATAGCGGGAACCATGAATCCTAACCAGTGCCACACTCCTAGAGTCCGATAGGCATAAACAGCCACCGCTGCCATTCCTAACACCATATACACCACACCCCCCCCGGCCATTGACCAAGCAAAGGCGGTTTTGCCAAAATCCGGTAAATTGGCCACAAATTCGGGATGAGGCAAGACTAGCAACAATCCCGCTAGTCCAAAAGCCATCGATACAATATGACCGATGAGCAGAGCTTTTTCGATCGCAATTAGTCGTCTCATTAAATCTCTAGCACTGCGAAAGGATAATCATTTTCAAGTTTACAAATCTTTATTAAAGAATTATTACGCAGATCGGTCACTTTCGGCAAAAAACTTTTACAGGGGTTAGGGATTTGTCTGTGGTGGTTGTTTAGGAGTCAGCAGGCAGGAGTCAGTAGTTAGGAGAATTAAGAAGGAATAATAAGCAATTAAATTGTCTATTTAGAGATTTTATGCTACTTTATACTTAGTTTTTTCTTTTTTTTCAACCCCCAAAAATTAAGTATGGGAGAGACAATGACTAAAAATGCCTGAAAATATATGTTAACAACCATGCTTTTAGACTAAAAAAAGGGCATTCTAAGATTAAGTCCTCTCGATCACATAGGGATTGCAGCGGTTCTTAAAAAAACTCTCTCCATCAGACTCACTATAAATTAAAACGGTAGCCTAGCTATGTCGGCAGAATCTAGACATCGGCGCTTACTTGCCAATCGATACCAACTGGTCGAGTTGATCGGTAGCGGTGCCATGGGACAAGTATATCGAGCAGAAGATAAACTATTGGGTGGCGTAACCGTCGCCGTGAAATTCCTCTCGCAAACTCTCCTCAACAAAAGAATGCGCGAGCGTTTCGAGCGAGAGGCAACTATTTCGGCACTTTTAGGCGAAAAAAGTATTCATATTGTTAAAGTTCGTGATTATGGTGTAGATGAAAAGGATGTCCCCTTCTACGTCATGGAGTTTTTGCAGGGGGAAAGCATGGGTGAAATCATCAAATATCACCCGCTGCCTCTCTCTCGCTTCCTCAATCTCGCCCGTCAGATTGGTTTCGGCCTGGAATGCGCCCATAAGGGTATTATCTTCCAAGGCGAGATGTGTCCGATTATTCACCGGGACATCAAACCAAGCAATATTCTTGTGATTCAGGACTCAGGATTAGGGGAATTGGTGAAAATTCTCGATTTTGGCATCGCTAAACTCATCCAATCGGGAGAATCGGAAACCCAATCTTTTATGGGAACCTTAGCCTATTGTTCCCCGGAACAGATGGAAGGTAAAGAACTCGATCATCGTTCCGATATCTACAGTTTTGGGATTATGATGTACGAGATGATCACGGGAGAAACGCCCCTTTTTCCCGATAATTCCTCCTTTGGCAGTTGGTATGAGGTTCACCACTACGCCGAACCCCGTCCCTTTAATCCTAGCTTGCAATTACCGCCAGAATTAGAACAGTTAATCCTGCGCTGCCTGGCCAAAGCACCCAGCGATCGCCCAGAAAGTGTTACAGATATACTACAACTTCTCGAAGGACTCGAATCCCTAGTCAAAAATGAAATAGTCAAAAAAACCGACGATTACAGCACCAAAATCAAAACCCTTAATGATTTAAATCAAACCATTGTTGCTGCCGCTAATGCCAAGGATATCTGTCTCAAGTCCAGTTGGCCCCAGGACAAACCCCGCCAAAAAATCGTCTTCCCACGCTGTCTCCAGGCTGCTGACGGCGTTTTTGCCAGTTTATGGGTAATGTTGGATCGACAGGATATCGCTGTCCGGGTTGCTAGTGTCCGTTATAATCAATTCCTCTTTTTGCCCGCACCCCACCCGATGATTCTCTGGATTACTGTCCTCTATCATCGTCAATGGGGGCCTCGCTGGTTGTCCTGTTATTTGGACTTAAAAACCCCCCAGGGTCAAAAAATTACCAAAACCCTCGCCGAAACCGGTCAATACTGGATTTTATTTTTCCCCCTCGAAGGCAGCCCGATCTGTGAAAATGTGATCACCGCTAATATTCTCCCCAATCAATGCCAAATTTTGCAGCAATGGGTGACAGATGGTCAATTGGCCCAGGTTGGCAACCCGCAAATTAGCAAGCGGATGTTAAAACGGAAACTCGAGCAACTCAAACCCCAAATTCTGGCCAAATTAGCTTCAGAACTGGCTGCGCAGCCCTAAAAAATCAGGGAGGCGTTAACTAGGGTTTGCGGCAAAAAGTTTGTTGGTGGGGGCAGGGTGTGGCCCCCCAACCCCCCCGACATCGGGGGGGTTGGGGGGTGTAGGGTTTCACCGATTTTGAGGGGGTCAATTACCTAATTTTCAGGGAAAAAGTCCCTGAATTTTCCCCCCGACCACTCCCCTATCCGGTACTTTTTGATTGACAAAAAGTCTAAAAGTCTTACCCAACAAGGTTTTTAGATTTATTCAGCCAACTTTATCTATTCACCCAGATTACAGGGGTCGATAGACACGGTAATCAATATTGGGGAAAATATTGTCGATTTCCTCGACTTTTTGCAACCAACCAGCATCAATCTTCTCGGATTTCACATCTTCATAGATTTTATTTAACCGCAGCAGGTGGGAACGAGTGCGCCGGACAGCATAGGGAACCATTGTACCGGTTCGCATAATAAACGCCCAATCGGAAGATTGCGCCAATAATAACTCCCGGGCCGCCTGATTTAAAGCCCGTTGCTGCAATTCATCCTCCGCTTCGTGATGACTTAATTCAATCATCCGTTCCGTGCCTTTGTGCAGGTGAGGATAGATCCAAGCGTTAGTTTCATTCAGCCAGTATTCATGGAAACCCTTATAACCCCAACTGGATTGGGAAGGACGACAGACCTGCTGAGTCGGGTTAGCCCGGAGATAATCGGCTAAATGGGTCATTTGGTAGATATTTTGGTCATACCAAGACTTGCGGAACAGAAAATCAATAAACCAGGGTCCCTCATACCACCAGTGACCGAATAACTCGGCATCGTAGGGAGAAACCACCAGGGGAGGACGGCCCATAATTCCGGCTAAACTCTCCACCTGCCGCTCGCGATTATACATAAAATTGCCCGCGTGTTCGGCGGCCTTTTCTTTGGCCCAGTAGGGGTCATAAAGCCCTTTTTCCGATAAACCACCGTCCCGGCTAGTAATTTTGTGGTATTTAATGCCTATATTCTTGCGTTGACCGTTGGGCATGATATAGGGCTTAATATATTCGTATTCCGCTTCCCAGCCCAGATCTTTATAGAATTCCCGATAGACCACATCCCCCGGATAACCGACTTGGGAAGACCACACCTGTTGGGAAGATTCGTGGTCACGACCGAAAGCAGCCACCCCGGTTTCCGTGAAAATGGGCGCGTAACTGCCGTAACGGGGACGCGGACGACCGTAGAGAATGCCGTGGCCATCGACGAGGAAGTAACGAATGCCCGCATCGGCTAACATTCTTTCTACCCCTTCGTAGTAGGCACATTCCGGCAACCAAATGCCCTTGGGACGACGACCGAAATTTTCCTCGTAGTGTTGACAGGCCACCTCGATTTGCGCCCAGACCGCTTGCGGGTACATTTTCATCAGGGGCATATAACCATGAGTCGCACCACAGGTGATAATTTCTAGGTTATTACTGTCGAGGAATTGTTTAAATGCCTTGACCAGATCCCGATCGTATTTTTCCCAAGTTTGTCGGATACTTTGGAAAGATTGAGCGTAATATTCGGCTAAGTAGCGAATATGCCCATGGTGTTGATTGTGGTCGATTTCTTTAGCAATTAATTCTTCTAACTTACCTAAGTGTTCTTCATAACGCTCTTGCAGTAACGGATCCCGCAGCATCGACACCAACGGCGGAGTCATGCTCATGGTCATTTTAAAATCGATACCATCCCGTTGGAGACCTTCAAAAACTTGCAGGAGAGGGATGTAGGTTTCTGTGATTGCCTCGTATAACCATTCTTCCTCGAGGACGTAATCGCTTTCGGGATGGCGGACGAAAGGGAGATGAGCGTGGAGAACTAGGGCAACATAGCCAAAAGCCATAGGATTTCTTCTTAGAATTAAGGAATAAAACTTTAAGATTAGGTTGAGTAGATTTTATACTATCTTAAGCTTCTACAATAAAGAATATGATAAAAGTCGATCGATCGTCGATCGATCCCGTCAATCCCTAGGTTTACTAATTTTCCGATGCTCCCATCTAACGAGCCACTGACTGCTTTAGGGAGAGAGACGACAACGCCTCTCTCGATTCAACTTTTGCTGTTTGTTGATGACCGTCCCAGTTCTCAAGAAATTATCCGTCAAATTCAGGCCTATCTCCAGTCTTTAAAGTCTGATTACCCAATTGACCTACAAATCATCGAAATTCGCCAGCAACCTCATTTAGTCGAACATTTTCGCCTTGTAGCTACCCCCGCCTTGGTCAAAATTGCCCCCGGCCCCCGCCATACCCTCGCGGGCAGTAATCTGGTGGAACAGTTTAAAAAATGGTTGGTACGCTGGCAAAAAGCGATTAAAGAGGAGGTCAAAAATAATCACGCTGATGATGCACAACTTCAAGAGGTAGAACATTCGGGCGAACTCATCCGCATCGCCGATGAGGTTTTTCGTCTCAAACAAGAAAAGGAAGAATTATTAGAACAATTAAAATTTAAAGACCAAATTTTGGCTATGTTAGCCCACGATTTACGCAGTCCTCTCACCGCCGCTTCCATCGCCGTGGAAACCCTAGAATTAGCCTATCATCAACCAGATACTGAGCGCAGTCTGCAATTACGAGAACAACTGCACCAACAGGCCCGCAAACAGTTCCGGATTATGAACCGTTTGATCACGGATATTCTGCAAGCTTCTAAGAGCATGGCGGCGCAATTCACTCTCCACCAGAGTAAATTCTATCTGCAAGCCCTCTGTCAGGAAATTTTGTCTCAATTTACCGATACTTTTCAGGAAAAGACTTTAATTCTCCAAAGCGATATCCCCCAAGATCTGCCCCCCGTCTATGCTGATGAGGAGTTAATCCGACAGGTGATTATTAATCTCTTGGAGAATGGCATCAAATATACCCCCACCGGCGGCGCAATTACCCTTTCTGTCCTCCATCGTACTACTCAAAAAGTACAAGTGAGCATCAGTGATACTGGCCCCGGCATTCCCGAAGAAAAACAAGAGCATATTTTTGAGGGTCATGTGCGTCTCAAACGGGATGAGGGTAAAGAAGGTTATGGCATCGGTTTATCGGTCTGTCGCAAGATTATTCGCGCCCACTATGGTCAAATTTGGGTGGATAGTGTCCCTGACCACGGCAGTAGTTTTCACTTCACCCTGCCAGTTTATCGCTAAAATGCTCCGCTAACCAATTATCAATGTCCCCTAAAACTAAGTCGGGGATTTCCCAGGGGAACAGATGGGCCGTATCTGGGTAACATTTCCACTCAGACAGTTTCAGTTTTTCGGCCGTTTCTTGGCTCGAGGCACTGGTAATATGGCGATCATTTGCCCCCGCCAGAACTAAGCAGGGAATTGTGATTTTGTCAAGAGATTTTAAACAATTGTAACCTTTTTTTAAAGCCCGATTTAAAGCGCGATTAGCAGCTGGAGAAGTGCCTAAGTAGGCAAGAACAGCATCTTGAGCGAGATATTGATAAGAAATCGCTTGATGTTGTGAAAAAAGGTACTGAAACAGGGAACGACGAGCAAAAGTATCAATATTCCAACGCCATCCCGGTTTGATCTGATTGAGAATTGCCGCCATCCCCGTCAAAATCAGATCCGTGGTGGTGATAGGAGGATGACTACCCCAAGGCCGCGCGGCCGAGGCCACTAGAATTAAACCAGGAAAGCGATCGGGATGCCGCAATACTAATTCCAGTGCGATTATACCCCCCAAAGACCAACCGAGAATTAAACATTGCGGGATTTTTTGGCGATCGAGCAGCTCGATTAAATCCTCTAGATGTTCTTCTAGCTGAAAATCCAGGCGATAACGACTTTTACCGTAGCCGCGCAGATCCGGGGCCAGGGTTTGCCAGCGTTGGCAAAAATGATCGGTAAATACAGACATACTGGCTGCCGAACCGGGATGACCGTGCAGACAGAGGATCGGATAGCCATTACCTTTGATCTTAACGTTGAGAGCGATCGACATTGAGCAGTTATCAGTTATCAGTTATCAGATTTGAGTTTTAAGTGAGCAGTATGTAAGTACCTAAGCAAAATTAATTACACACATCTAACCCCGCTCTTGCCTCTTGCCTCTTGCCTATCTTCACTAGGAAATTAATTTTGCACGACTACTTATTAAGCGAGCAGTATTAAAT
>NZ_CAIP01000431.1 GCF_000297435.1 Microcystis sp. T1-4
TGCTATTTCTCGTTGAGTTTTTCCGTCGTTTAGCAAGAGAAACATTAAAATTCTTTCCCTAACCTCTGCTCTTTCTTCTTCTTTAAGAGCTTTTTGTAAGTTTTTCTTTTCTTCTAAGTCTAGGAAATCTTTGGCTGGCATAAGTAGGATTTTTCTAAAATTACTATTTCTATTTTAGGTGGTTTAAGTGCGTTTTAGCTTACCTAATTTTCAGGGAAAAAGTCCCTGCATTTTCCCCCTGATCACTCCCGTATCCGGCACTTTTTGATTGACAAAAGGTCTAAAAGTGTTACCCAACAAGGTTTTCAGATTTATTCAGCCAACCCTAGGTAAAGATAAGCCGCCTCCAGTAGTGTTTCTTTGGTAATTCTCTCGTCGTGACACAACTGCCGCAAGGAATCATCGATCGCCCGATCAAGACGGATAGTATTGCGAACCGTCTCGAAATCATCCAGAACTGTTTCGGTATTAGTATCTTGACTCAAAGATGTCTTGCTGTCTTGACTTAAATTTTTTATAACATCTTGAGTTAATTGAGCAATTTTTTCTTTTTGTTCTGAAGGAATTGGCAGGATTTATTCGACCACATCGATGCGGGGGGGAACCGAGGTTTTTTTCTTGTTGACCAATCGATCGAGGGTGTTGCTCATCTACTTTCCTCAAGATACAGAAATCCCAGACGACGATTTGGTCTGAGATTGAATTTGATTGCTGGTATCTACAATTACGAACTTCGTTACCAACAAAAAGATATATCTTGATTACTTTTGCAAGAGAGCTAATTATTATTTTCCTAAGCCGAGTTTTCTGGTTACTTTTTGCCAAAAAGTTGGGGTCGGTGGTTGATAGGGTTTGGGACTGCTGGTAAATACAGGACGTTGACTAGGTTCGTAGAGATAACGATAGTGTAAGAAAATATCTCGATAGGGAAAATCGAGATTTTCACCGCTACAAAGTCGAGTAAACAGAGAGGAAGATAAACCAATGTAGTGAAGGTATGTCAAACGTTTGTCGTGGTCATAAAGAATATTATCTAAAGCCTGAAAATGGTGAGAGGTGACACAGCAGCCGGTGCGTTCTTCTTTAGGCAATTGAAGAGCTAGATTATATATAGAAAAATTTGAGCGCATCATCATATAATTGACGATAGTTTGATCGGGAGCCATCGGATAGAGAATTTCCGCTTCTCCTGCTCGCAATTGTTCTATGAGCCAATTACGGCGTTCCCCGTCAAATAAACCTTTTTTTGAGCCATAAAAACCCGAACAGAAAATTTCTTGGTTAAGACGTTCTTGGGGAAAGATTTCTAATAATTTTGGGGAAGTAACTTCATAAACGTGGGTGATATCTTTGTGCTGAAAATCGTAGACCACACAATCATAATTATCTAACTGTGCAAAAACCCGATCTAAGGGACTCATCAATAGGGTATCACCATCCATGTAGATAAAGCGATCGAATGGCCCATCAAAGGCACAATAACGACGATGGGTACCAAAACGATGATAACCTTTACTACCAGCCTTTAACCAGCGTTCTTTAGCCGTAGGATGGGAGTCCCAAGCAGATTTAGCGAAATTATCCCAGCGTTCGATAATTTCCTGATTATCAAACAACTGTACGTTAGGACGTTGAGCAATTTCCGCTCTGATCCGTTCGGTGTTGTCATCGTAGGGATAGACACAAACAGGAAGATCTTTTCCCCCATTTACTTCGATGCTGTTGAGTAGAGCGATTAATTGATCGTAAACCCGATCATTGGCTAGGGTACAGATACCGTCCATAAGTAATCCCAAGGAAAAAAATTAAAACTTATTATCTTTGCCGTTAGTTTAGCTTATTTTTGTCGATAAATTTCGGCAATTTCAGATTATGACCATGACTTTAACTGCTGATCAGCCAATTCCCATTCAAGAGTGCAGTGCAACCCCTAAGATTGATAGAGGTAAGTCCCTAGAGATAATCTCAAGTTTCTCACAACAGAAGGACTGCCCGATCGACTATACCCAAAACCGATCGATTTAGCGTTTGCGTTTGAGTAATTTAGAAATGCGTCGATTGTACCGCAACCAACGCCAAATTTTAATGACTAATTCCTCCACCCATAAAATAATCGCATCTAATCCCTCTAAAATCCGTTCTAAGGGGTGTTTAACGTAGCCGACGGGGGTTGATTCGGTTTCTAACCATTCTTCGTTAATTGGTTGAATTATCTCCTTGGCATAGCGGGGATCTAATTGGGTTGTGGGGGGGGATTCTCTAGGGGTAATTTGGGCAGCGGCCGGGGGGATTTTTTGTAAAGATTTATTTTGTTTTTCTTGAATAAAAGCTTTTTCTGTGCTGCGAGGATGGGACGGGGTGCCTAGGGACTGGGGAAGGGGATGAGCGGGGTTAATGCGCGGTTTTTCGGAGTCTTGGGGAGAAATAGCCAAGATATCGGCGGATTCTAGCCATGGCTGCTCACTGACGGCGGAAAATGTCAGGGATTGGCCAGAGGCAAAGAAGTGATCGATCGCCGCTTGGATGAGTTTGCCGATCGTGAAGGGATCCGCTTGGGTTTGTTTTTCTAGCCAATCCTGGAGACGTTGCTTGAAGGTGATCAGCAGAGAATTAGGAAGACTTAGGGGATATTTTGCCGATAAAGCGGGTGAATCAGCACTATATTCTAAATTATTCTTCTCTTTTGCCCAGAAATGCTCGATCGCCGCATAAATTAACCAATAAAGTCGCCAGAGATAGGAGGAATTTTTCTCCAGATTCGGGGACTCGTTAATGAGATCGGAAGGTAGGTTAGAGGTGTGGCTAACACTGCTGGGGATTGCGGGGGAGATAGCGAGAAATTTAGCCTCGAAAATTGCTAATTTTTCGTCAATAACCTGTAAAATCGCTTGAGAATTTAAATTAGGCAGTGGTAAGGAGGGTGGTGTCGGGGTTTTGACGAGATGGGATTCTTGGAATAGATCTATGGCGATCGCTATTTGTCCCTGTTGTTCCCAGCGTAGTAGGTTCCAAAACCAACGGATCGGAGGCAAGACAGGATTTTTGTCGGTAAAATTCGGTAATAAAGGCGGATATTGACGATTTAATCGCTTAATTCTCCGTTTTTCGAGGGCGTAGTTAGCCAGTGCCGTCCTAATTTGTTTTTCTATTTGTCTTTGGGTTTGATTATCGGTGATTTTAACAGTCTGGTGATCTTTAGTGACGAAAACTAAAGCTTGATCCTCTAGATCGGCTGCTATGCCAATAAATGCCGTTTCTTGGTCGGATAAGCTCTGGAGAAATTCTTCGATCGCATCCGTCCCATCTTTTCCGGGGGGTGATAATTGTTTCTGGAGACTGTTCCCTAATTGATTAGCCGTCATCCGCAGGGATTGTACCAGCAAATAGACGGGATAGAGGGCTATTTGCAAGGCAATAGCGATCGCATTTTGACCGCGACGGGAGACGCGGCCGAGGTTATCTTTCAGACGGATCAAACGACGGTTGATCAGGTTGAACAGTCGGCTTTTATAGGGATCGGCAGCCATGGATTTTGGGCGATAACATCTTCATTTAGACTATCCTATTGTGCAAGGACGGGATAAAAAAAATTTTGGCCAAAACCCTTGACTCCCAGAAAGATTATTGTTATATTTAAAAAGGTCTGAAATCCACGCCCCCATCGTCTAGTGGCCTAGGACACCTCCCTTTCACGGAGGCGACAGGGATTCGAATTCCCTTGGGGGTATGAAAAGAGGTCAGAGGCATCAAGCTTCTGACTTTTCGGTTTTTTTCTCCCGTTGATGGCTTTTCGGTAAGCTGACGGTGAAGATTGTTCCTCGATCGATCTGACTTTCGACGCTAATTTGTCCATGATGACTGAGGGTAATCGCTAAAGCGATCGCTAATCCTAATCCTGTTCCCCCGGAAGTGGCAGAATTTTGTCGCGCGGGATCGAGACGATAAAAGCGATCGAAAATATGGGACAAAGCAGCCTCGGGAATCCCGATTCCGTTATCTTTGACGCGTACCAGTAACACCGATTGTCGATCGCGTTTACTTTTCTCCAATTCCACTGCCACATTTTTAGGCTCAGATTCGGGCAAAAAAGCGTGTTTTAGGGCATTAGAAATTAAATTTGTGAATAAACGGGCTAATTGATCCCAATCTCCCCCCATAGTAAACATTTCATCGCTATAGGAAAAATCCTCTTGGTCCGGTTCCACGATCGACAAAGAGAGGGAAATTCCCTGCTTATCGGCGATTAAACGCTGTTCTTCCACCACTTCCATCAATAAAGCATCCAAAGGTACAGCTTGCTCGATCGGTTGGACGATGCCACTATCAGAACGGGCTAAAAAAAGCAGATCATTGACTAAATTGCCCAATCTTTCCGTTAAACGATCGATCACTTGCAAACGTTGATGGCCAGTTTGGGGATAGGCGATCGCCATTTGCACGTTAGTTTGAATAGTGGCGATCGGATTGCGTAATTCATGGGAAGCATCGGCGGTAAATTGTTTTAAACTCTGATAGGACTCTTTTACGGGTTGAATGGCTAAACCGGACAAAAACCAACCAATCCAGGCAACACTAGCAATCATCAGGCAAATTCCGAGGATTAAATCCAATAATAGCTGTCTAATTGGTTTTGTCACCTCAAACCAAGGATGACTTACCCGCAGATATCCCAAAACATAATGACCGATTTCCACCCTTTCGGTTACTTGTCGCAGCAGACGATTATCGGATAAGCGAATCGTTTCTCCTTGACGGTGGGGATGGAGGGGAATATCTAAGGATTCGGCCAGAGTTGACCAAAGTAGATTACCTTGGGGATCGAACCATTCCAAATCTATATGATCGTCCTCGACGGATTTACCCTGACTGGGAAAACTTGCCAGGGGATCGACGCGATAACGTCCTTGGTTCGGGGGAATCGATTCGATCACGAGGGAACGATTTACCACCTCAATGATGTGTTTGAGGGTATCATCAATGCGATCCACTAGGGTATGGCGCACATAAAAATACATTCCCGTAGCGAGAAAAAGCAGTAGTATGGCAGTGACAACAGTGTACCATAAGGCTAAACGGCGGCGAGTGGCTTGGAACACCGATAATCTATGGATTGGCTAGAGATTTTTAGAGCAATGTATCTTATTTTACAGCTTATTTGATTGATTTAATGCTGGGAATAAATTATTTTTAGCTATAGGGAAAAACTGACGGTTGCCAAGAATAGCTAGACTTGAACCCTTATAGTCCTTAAAAATTGCCGCTAACAAAAGTATTTTTAGATACATTCTTCTCAATAATTGTTTGAGTAGCTCGGCAAAAGCAGCCAAAGTGAATTATATTTAACCCTATGGTGATAGGGCTGACAGGAATGGCTAAAAATATTTTTGAGCTTATTTGAATTAATAACAACTATAAATGATGAATTTAAATTATTGGTTAATGAAATCGGAACCCGATGTCTATAGTATCGAGGATTTAAAAAAAGATGGTCAAACTATTTGGGAGGGAGTGCGAAATTATCAGGCGCGCAATTTTCTCCGTCAGATGAAACGGGGAGATTTGGCCTTTTTTTATCATTCTAATACGACCCCGCCGGGGATTGTCGGCTTGATGCGAGTGGTGCAAACTGATATGATCGATCCCACACAATTCGATCGCGATAGTCCCTACTATGATCCCAAATCCTCTCCAGATTCCCCGCGCTGGTGGACGGTTAAAGTTGAGTTTGATAGCCTTTTTCCCCAACTGCTGCCCCTAGGAATTTTAAAACAAAATTTTACCGCCGATGAATTATTATTAGTAAGGACAGGAAATCGTCTGTCAGTGATGCCTGTCAATCAAGAGATCGCAACAAAAATTCTCGCTTTAGTCGCTCATCAAGGAGTATAAACTGTGAACCAGAAAGATGCTATTAATTTACTTTCCCTGATCGGGGGATTATTAGCTGCTATTGTCATTTTAGCGGTCTTTAATGCCTATGTGATTATCACCCCCGGACAAGCGGGAGTTTTAAGTGTGTTAGGAAAGGCTAAGGACGGGGTTTTATTGGAAGGATTGCACTTTAAACCTCCCTTTGTTTCTAGTGTTGATATCTACGATGTTACGGTGCAAAAATTTGAAGTTCCCGCCCAAAGTTCCACTAAAGATTTACAGGATTTATCCGCTAGTTTTGCGATTAATTTTCGTCTCGATCCGACGCAAGTAGTGGTCATTAGAAGAACCCAAGGCACCCTGCAAAATATTGTCGCTAAAATTATCGCCCCTCAAACCCAAGAATCCTTTAAAATTGCCGCCGCTAAAAGAACCGTAGAGGAGGCAATTACTCGACGCAGTGAGTTAAAAGAAGACTTTGATAATGCCCTATCGACTCGCTTAGAAAAGTATGGTATTCTAGTCTTAGATACCAGTGTGGTAGATTTGAATTTTTCTCCGGAATTCGCCCGGGCTGTCGAAGATAAACAAATCGCAGAACAACGCGCCCAAAGAGCCGTTTATATCACCCAAGAAGCGGAACAACAGGCCCAGGCAGAAATTAATCGCGCTAAAGGGAAAGCTGAGGCACAAAGACTATTAGCAGAAACTTTAAAAGAACAGGGAGGAGGATTGGTTTTACAGAAAGAAGCGATCGAAGCTTGGCGCGAAGGTGGGGCGCAAATTCCCCGGGTTTTAGTGATGGATGGATCGGGAAAAAACAGCGTACCATTTTTATTTAATTATAGTGATTCTTTTCTAGAAAATACCCCCTAAATTCGGGTCTATCTCAATGGAGCGAGAGGACTGCCGTTAAACCCCATGGCGGTTAACGGGAGATGAATCGCCACCAGAATGAAACTAACGCAGTAGCGTTTCCACTTTACGACGTTAGGTTGCGACGGATTGCTAATTGTCGCCGTCTAACGCACCCTACTGGATTGTTTCAGCTAATTTGGTGTATTAGAAAAATGCTATAACTTCTATAATTTAAGACTTTAAGCCGAAATCTATTGCCCTATTTTAGTTGAAACAATCCACTACATTTTACTATCAGAAAACTCCCACTCATACTAATCCGTTGACTATAGGCTACTTATAGAGGAGAGGCACTCATGCAAAAGGGGAAATAAATAATCAGTTGTTAATAACCAGATTTAGTGTCAGGTGGCGGCAAGTCTTTCGGGATCGGCACTGGCGACAGCTTCCCGGTATGTGCCGGTGGGGGTGGGTTTATATGCGGGTTGGAATCCTGATTTTTCCTTAAAGGGTTGACAAGCTCAGGTGAGGACGGTGGAGCGTCAGGGTTATTTGTTGGGAGTTTGTGGTCATGCGTCATCTTTTTAATTATATTCCCCGGTTTTAACGGGCTAAACAGTAGGTTGCCTGAAATGCCCGGTTAATATTATAATTTTTTTATCTCAGTCAATGAATCGGCCATCACACGCTTATGAGTTTAATTCAAGAAGGAATAAAAAAAGGCTTAATTAAGTTAGATGATGAGCAGAAATATATTACATATATTAATCAAAATAAAAAGCGAAATTATAGCAATCATGAAGAACAGGTACAAGCTGAGACTTTTTTAAAATTAGTTTTGACCTATGGTTATGATCAAAAGCGGATTCGGTTATTTGTTCCCGTAGCAATGGGATCATCGACCAAAGAAGCGGATATTATTGTTTATAATGATGATGGGCATAAATCGCCTCC
>NZ_CAIP01000430.1 GCF_000297435.1 Microcystis sp. T1-4
TCTTTACTGGCAAACGGTTGTAAGCAATGTATTAGTAAAAATTATCAATTGAATGTTAAGAAGTGCGGAAGGTGGGCAAAATGACGGCGATAATCATACCGCTACCACGGTTTAGCAGTCTGTGTAAGGTTTTTACGACCGAAGAGTAGATATACGGAAGGAACAAAATATAACGCCATTAAAGTTGCCCCACCTAACCCACCGACAATACTAATCGCAAGAGGTGGCCAAAAACCACTGGGATCAAATAATAAAGGGATAAACCCGATAATCGTGGTTAAGGTGGTCGCTACCACATGACGAGTAGCTCGCATAACCACATTTCGAGTTGCTCGACGTGAACCAAGGCTGGCTTGAGTATCATGACGCAAAGCGTCAAGAATTACGATCGAATCATTAACACAGATTCCTAACAGTCCAATGATCCCTAAAATCGCTGTAAACCCAAAAGGATAATTAAACAAGGCCAATGATCCTAAGCCTAGTCCTAAGGATAAAATCGCCACAAGAATAATAATACTAGCCATACGGAAAGAATTAAAAGTGAGGACTAAACTGGCCACCATAACGATCGCTAAAACCCCAAGAGTTGCAATCAAATTACTTAAAGCATCCTGACGTTCTCCTTGTTCTCCGCCAAAATCCCATGAATAACCATAGGGTAACTGAAAATTACTCATTTCTAATCGTTTTTCAAACTCAGAGAGTACCTGTTCCGGTAATACACCAGCTGGAATAAAACCCTGTATGGTATTCATCCGTTGGCCATTACGACGCGCAATGGTAACAATATCGGGGACAATTTCCACATTTCCCACCGCTGATAAGGGAACAATGGTTTGAGAAGATTGTGCAGAATTTCCTGAAGATAAGAGGTTTAATGAGCTAATTTCTGCTAGATTGCCCCGTTGACTATCGGAAGTGCGGACTTTAACCTGGAGTTCCTCCGTTCCTTCTAAAATCGAGCCTCCGACTGTTCCCTCTAAACTGGTGTCTAATTGACGAGCAACGGCTGTTTTATCTAACCCTGCTAAACGTAACTTTTCTTCATTAAGATTGACAGCTAATTTGGGCAAACTTTCGCTTAAAGTGGCGCGAGTATGGATAATATCAGGGGTTTTAGCTAATTCGGCCCGAACTTGATCCCCTAAAACCTGTAATTGCACTAAATCTGACCCATATAAGCGTAATTCAATCGGTGCATCAAACGGCGGACCCTGTTCTAATTGTCGGACAATAATTTGCGCTTGGGGAAAGGCTTGATCTAATTCTTGCTGTAAGGTGCGAATTAACGCACCCGACTTGACGTTTTTCTGAAGTTGAACAATTCCTTGAGCATAATTAGGAGATTGTTCTCGATTTTGTAAGACATTGTAGTAAAAAGACGGCGCACTTTTCCCAATAAACCATTGAACGTCTTGAATTTCAGGATGCTGTAAGATTAACTTTCGAGCTTGCATCACTTGAGACTGAGTTTCGGGTAAAGACACACTGATGGGTAATTCAAAGGTTAAATGAAATTGTTCGCGATCGGTGGGGGGGAAAAACTGTTGTTGTAGGGCAGGAAAGCCAATAAAACCCCATAAGGGAAGAATAAGAATAAGGGCGATCGCTAATAAGGGACGTTGAAAAGTGCGATCTAAACTCCACTTATAAAGGGAGGTTAAACGAGAATGGGTAAATCCGCTTTGCCACCAATATCCATTTGTGGGGGTTGGTTGCCAATGATGTAATCTTCCCGCTAAGGCGGGAATCACGGTGACAGATAGAATAAACGAGCTAATTAGGGCTAAAATTACGGTTACTCCAATCGTTCCGGTAAATTCTCCAGTTCCTCCTGAAGCGGTAGCAATGGGCAAAAAAGCGATAACACTGGTAAAGGTAGAAGCGAGTAAGGGAATAAAAATATGATGTACGGTAGTAGCAACGGCTTTGAGCGGTGATATACCTTCTTCTTCTTTTAAAGCCATTTGCACCTCATCAACCACAATAATCGCATTATCAATTAATAATCCCAAAGCGATAATTAACCCTGTTACCGAAATTTGATGTAGGGGAATGCCTAACACCTTCATACTGCCAAAAACCATCAAAACTGATAAAGGAAGGGATGTTCCCACGATTAAAGATGATTTCCAGCCCATGATCACAAAGGTGATCCCAAAAACTAAGACAGCACCCATGATCAGGTTTGATAAAACCGAGTCCAGTTGTTGCTGCACATAACGACTTTGATTAAAGATAATGTGTAGGCCAATTCCTTGAGGAAGGTTTTTTTCAAATCTTTCTAACTTAGCCTTGGCGACTGTCATCCAAGAATCTAAGCGTCTATCAGATTCCACAAAAGCAGCAATTGCGATCGCCAGTTTTCCCTTAATCATCGCGACTTCTCTGGGGGGATCTTCAATTCCTTTACTAATTCGGGCAATATCACCTAATCGCACTACTTGACTAGAAGCACCTGATTTAATTGATAAACGATTTAAACGGTCTAAAGAATCTAATTCTCCTTCAATTTCCAGCAATAAGTTACTTTGTTCGCTTCGTAATTGGCCGGCAGCAACTTTGGCATCACTTTCTAATATTTGTTGAGAAAGGGACTGTATAGTTAACCCTAAATGGGTTAATTGTTGGGGATCAACTTCAACTCGAATTTCTTCCGTAGGATTGCCAAATAATTCAACTTTTTCTGTTCCTTCAATTGACCGTAAATCATCTTCTAATTCTTGCGCCCAACGGCTCAAAATACCATAATTCGGAGGGATTGATAATTGCCAAGTTAAAGCAACAATTAAGGCGTTGGCTTTCGGTTTTGATTCTTCAAATTCAGGGAGAGAAGTTCCCGATGGTAATTGAGAAACAGCATCATTAACTTTATCACGAATTTGTGACCAAACGGGATCAACATCGGTAATTTGGTCATTTAATTCAATGGTAATGCTGGAGAAGCCAAGCTGAGAGGTAGAATCAATATTTTGAATTTCTTCGACTTCTAGTAAAGCTTGTTCTAATTTATCTGTAACAAGGGTTTCTACCCGTTCAGGAGTTGCGCCAGGAAATTGGGTGTTAATGACCGCAAAACGAGGGGTTAATTCGGGATCTTCCATACGAGGTAAACTGAAAAAGGAAGATAGCCCCCAAACTACGATCGCCAGAATGGTTAAAATTAATAATCGGACGTTTTTATAAAAGATAGAAGACATAGGAGAATGATCAATTAAGAATTGAGAATTATGAAGTTTGGGGGAGAAAGTAATAAGTAGGGAGGCACAATTATTTGTAGGATGGGTTAGCGGTAGCTTAACATAATCGGGGGTTGGGTTGAAGCATGAAACCCAACCTACGTTCATCTTATATTTAATTCCACCCACCCACTTAAGTAATAAGTAATAAGTAATAGGTGTTCAGCTTTTCATTGATAACTGCTCACTGTTTACTGTTCACTGTTCACTGTTAACTGATAACTGCTCACCGTTTACTGTTTACTAATTTTTACCCTTTGCCCCGAAATAATGCGATTTGTGCCATTAGTAATCACTTTTTCGGTTCCGTCTAATGTTCCTCGCACGAGAACTCGCTCCCCATCGGTGTATAAAACCTCCACATCCCGACGTTCTACGACAAATCCTTGGGATGCATTCCCATCTCCTAAGACATAAATTGACCATAATCCTCGAATTCCCTTAACAAGAGCGGTACTAGGTAGCCAATAACCCGAAGTATTAATGTTTTGTTGCCATTGCCAGGTTACAATTTGTCCAGTGGTTAGTAGGGGCGAGGTAATCTCGCCTGTACTTCCTGCTCCTTTAACTTGAAAAACCACCGTTACGGTACGACTGGCAGCATCTAGTTCAGGTAAAATTGCCTTAACGGTCGCTGAATAAGATTTTTGGTCAATTTGTAGGGTTTGTGATTGTCCCATCTTGATCTCAGAAGTCAGGGACGTAGGAACACCAATATGGGCTTTAACCCCGTCTAATTGTACCAAACGCACCACCCCTTGACCCGCTTGTACCGCCGTTCCTTGATCGAGATAACGTTTTTGAATTTTGCCCGAAAAAGGGGCTTTAAGAACGGTCTTTTCTAAATCAAGTTCAATACTAGCTAAACGACTATCTAGCTGTTTAATAGCTGCTTTTTGGGCTTCAATCACTTCCCTGCGAGTCCCTGCTAACAACTCATCCAGTTGACTTTGAGCCTGTTTAACCCTTGCTCGCTGTTGAGTTAAGATTTCAGGGCGTGTTCCTGCTAATAGCTCATCTAATTGGCTCTGGGCCTCATTAACCCTTGCCTGTTGACTATCCATATCTGTGACCACTTCGTCAAACTGTTCACGAGAAATAGCCCCTTGCGTATAAAGATTCTGTCGTCGCTCCTGTTTACTACGAGCCAAAGCTAATTGTGCTTGCAGGGTTTTCAAACGCGCTTGAGCTGCCGCAATGGTTTCAGCACGATGTCCCACTTCCATCTCTTGTAGCTGAGCTTTTGCTTGAGCCAAATTTGCTTGGGCTGCGGCAATGGTTTCAGCACGAGAACCCGCCTCCATTTCCTTTAATTGTGCTAAAGCCTGTTGTTTTTGGGCTAATAAGTCTTGTTTTTGGGCGATTAATTGACGGTCATCTAAACGAGCAAGGGGCGTTCCTTGATTCACCCATTGTCCTTCTGTCACCAGCAGTTGAGTCATTGTTCCTCCTCGTTCAAACCCTAAATCACTGGTATTTTGAGCGACAATTTCCCCAGTGTAAGTTCGAGACTGTTGATAAGCATTGACCTGTACTAGCTGGTCGATTTCAACGGGGAGAAGATGTTCATTTTCAGCAACAGAAGGGGCGATTGGTTGAGTTGGTTGACGCATTGACCCAATCCCATAACCGACTCCTAACAATAAAAGTCCCCCAAGATACCATCGCCTAACCCCTTGGAAACGGCGTTGTGAGTGTTTTTGAGGTTCAGAAGAGGTGACGGTGATTTTTAGGGGATCTTCCGACGTCGGGGGTGACAGAGGATGGCTATCTGGCATAAGTCTATTCATGAGAGCATTTAACGTGAAGACCGGGATGGGTCTCAGCTTATCTACAACTGCTGTCTTATTCTTTCCGAATTTTATTTTTTAAACGACACCCCACGGCAATAATGCCTAAACTCATTAAGCCAAGGATAACAGACGGTTCGGGAGTCGAAACAATTCTCAGTTGCAGGGGAAATTGAATCGAAATGACAGGATTCAAATTACCCAACGAAGGATCAAAAAAAACACGATCTGGAAAAACGGCGGCATCTTCACTGACTAATTGTACCTTATTAGAACTCACATCCGCTAAGAAAGCATCGGCTAATCCGTCAAATTCTCCGAGCAGGCCGGCTACCTTAGAAACAGTAAAGGGATCACTAATAATGGCTTCTGTGTCATCACTAGAAGCAGTGGTTGCACCATATTCTAAGAATGAGTAAATATCACTATAACCAAAGCTAATAATTTTAGTGGTATCTAGCAATAAAAAGCTTTCTACTTCATTAAGATTAGCGGCATAAATGCGTTCTTCTAGAGAAGATGTAGGAGAGGAAAAATAGTTCTGTCCATTAATATCATTTCCTAAATTCCAACTCTTGGTAAAATCCCCGTTTTTAGGACCAAAACTAAACCCAATACGATCGACATTAATACTGTTATTGGTGAGGAAAGTCGCAAAGTTAGAAAATCCTGTAATATTATTTAACAAGGTGGCGGATCGGGTTGCACCTGGCACATTTTCGGGACTAAAATCAATCCCCGCAGCATAATAGGGGGCTGGATTTCCTGGTGAATTTAAAGCGGTTTCAGTGTGACCTGCGCCATAGCCCACAAATCCTTGAGGAGTCGGGTCTGTTCGCTTTCCAAATAACCGCAAACAGTTATTAGAAGCAATGGGCCGAGTTGTAATAAATTGGATGGAACCAAAATCAAATAAATCACCTGTTTCACAACTAGCAGCACGAGTGGGAAGGGGAGCTAATAAAGTGGCTGTTCCAGTGGTAGTTAGCCCAAGTAATAAAGCAAAATGACGCATAGACATGAGTTTTTTCCTAATTCAAAATAGGGGCATATTGAAAAACCATTAAGGGTTTTTACTAATCAAGGTATTTCTAAATTGGCAAGGATTAGCGATTTAGATAGATTAATTTTAGATTTGATGATTAAGTTTTTTTAATTTCAATCTATCTAGACATCATCTATATCTAGTTTAAAGTGGGAAAGTCCTCAGCAAAATGGAGAATCTTTGGCACAATTTGTAGATTTTTTGTTTTTGTCGAGGAGTCTAGTTAAATGATTTAGTAAAAAATTAGTAGTTTTATTTAATACATAAAAATTTAGAAAACCTGCAACTAAGACAACCATTAATAATCCTAATATACTGCTTGGTTCAGGGACACTTTGAGTCGATAAAGGCACAAATGAACGATCTGCTCTACCGATAGCAATTTGTAGCCCTTCCACCGATTGAGTCGCTCCAGCTTTTCCTAAAAAATCACTAAATTCTTTAGTGAAAAGAAAAGGAACAGGTTCCAGTGACCAAGTATTATTATTGAGGTCAACATTAGGTAATCCAGGTTCGATCGGACTGAGAACTTTAAGACCTGTATTGAGTGTATCGGTTATAAAAACCAAAAAGGGTAAGGGAATATCTGGATTAGTGTTTGTTTGGAAGGATGCGGAAAAATTTCCTATTTCTAAAACTGAGGGAAGACTCAACTTATTTTGATCAACGTTAAAAAATATACTTCCCGTAAATTCAGTCGTTCCACTAATCACTTCATAATTGCCTGTTTCTTTATCGTAACTAAATACCCAGTCAGTTCCTCGTATATTGGGATCAGAACTGGGAGGAAGAATATCAAAAGCATGATCGTATCCTGGTGCAGGAGTATTAGTATCCTCAACAGATGCCAAAGATAAACCAATACTTTCTAAGATGGCTAATCCATTGGGATCAAAGCTAAGACTTTCTTTTCCACCTGTTTCGATATAAATAATAGGTTCAGCTTTAACGGAGAGAAGAGGATTAAATACTATTACAGAGGTTAATCCTAATAGAGTTACTAGATGTTTTGAGAGCATTGTTTAAGTCTCCTGTGTCAATTTTTTAGAGTTTGTAGTCAAGAATGTGTTCTCTAACCTAAAGGAGGTTTCATAAAAGATCAGAATTTTTCAACTTCTTTTAAGAAACTAACAGTTAGCTGTAGTTAAATTTACTCAAAAGAGTCAACCCAAATACTTGAGTATAGTTACTGATTATTGATTCTGTATTTTGCCAAACATTATCCTTTTCTCAAACGTTCAACTAATTCAACCGCACAACCGATGCCACTTTCATGAAAGCCATAGGAATCAATGCCTCGTTTTTTGATGTGGAAATATGTCCCTGAGAAGTAAATAGGGCCAGTTTCATTGAGTTGATAAATTTGTTTTTGCGCCTCTAGAGTATTCATGTCATAAGCTGGATGTCGATACTTAAGAATGCGGATAATTTTGTCTTCATCAATGGCGATGGGGGGGGTATCTAGGGAAACAAAATAATCTTTCTTAGCCGTAAAATTATGGACTTTGTTAGCATAATAAGTGACATAAGTATAAAGCTTTCCTTCTTTACTTACTTGCCCATAATTCCAGGATTGCCATTTACTGCGATCGGGGTTCATAATAACGGGATCAGTGTGAACAGTGACGGCGGTTTCATTGTATTTAAAACAGCCTAATATTTGTTTTTCTAACGGGGTTGGTTCAGCCAGTATTTCTAATGCTTGATCGGCATGAGTAGCGATGACAACTTTATCATAAACCTCTTCATCGGTGGTGGTTTTAACCGTTACTTTTCCGTCTTCCCTTTTTTGAATAAAAACCACTTCTTGTTCAGTGCGAATGGGTTTCTTTAAAGCATCTTTGACCCTTTCAACATAACGACTGCTTCCTCCTTTAACGGTTTGCCATTCGACCGTTTTTCCCCCTAATCCTCCTTGGTCATGAGTCATAAAAAAGCTGATGAAAGTTGAAGCGGGAAACTCCATTAATAAATCAGTAGGAATTGACCAAACGGCTGACCCCATTAGCATGACAAAGTTATCTCGAAAGGCTTGGCTATAGTTATTTTTATCTAGATATTCTTGCATAGAAATTCTCGTTTTTCCTTCCCAAAAATCAGCCCGTGCTTCTGAGAAAAAACGTTTAGCTTCTTGATAACAAGCGACTAATTCAGAGGATTGCTGACGAGCAAATTCTTCCATCGGCAGTTCTAAATCTAGGGAATTAAACTGCATTCCAGTATCCAAATTATAAAAATTAAATCCGCCTAAATGATCTTGAGTCTCTGCTCCTAAATCAGCAAAAAATTTCATCAAGTTGGGATAATTAGGTTTATTACAAACTACAAAAGCCGTATCAAAAGAAATCCGTTGACCATCTTCATCTAAATCTAAGGTGTGAGCATGACCGCCAACACGACTACTTTTTTCATAGACATCAACCTCATATTGATCTTGAAGATAATAGGCGATGGGAGAGCCAGAAATACCCGAACCAATGATTGCTAATTTTTCCATAATTTTGTCCTTGAATAAATTGTGAAGGTGGTTAATTAGTGGGGGTTAAAATTGAAGAAACTTTCCTAACTATTCTCCGAAGAATGTTGATAGTCAAGATGGGACTTTTTGGACTGACTTAAACTCAGCAAAAATAAGACAAAAATGACTAACATTAATGAGAAGATATACCGAGTTCCCATCATGGTCATGACAATAGCTGATAGAATAGGACCGGCGGTACAACCTGCACTATAAATTGAGGTAAAGACAGCACTCCCGGAGGATAATTCATTAAGGGTAACGGTAGAACCAATCAGGGCTAACGATAAGGGAAAAATGGGACTCATTCCTACCCCAGAGACAAAAGCTAAAAAGGGGGTAATCATGGGATTTTGGATTAAAGATAAGCCAAAAACTGAAACAATGACAATAATTACACTACCGACTAAAACCTTAATCTTACCCATCTTATCGGCTAAATGAGTAATAGGAATGGTTGAAATTAATCCGCCTAAAATAAACAAGCCAAAGATTAACCCCATGCGCTCAATACCATAGTTTTGTTCGAGTAAAAAAAGTGGATAAAGAGAAACTAAGGTGGCAACACTGAAGCCATAAGCAAAAGCTCCTTGTAGGGGAAGTTTGAGCTTTTGAATAATGCTAAAGTTGGGCTTTTGAAACTTAACCGTTTTCTCTGGTAATCCAAAAAAGACAACAACAATTCCACTTAAAATTAAGCCACTTCCTAATAAAAAAGTGATCTTAGGAGAAAGATTATAGGCGACTGCTCCCATAATCGGACCGATACCAAAACCTAAGCTAAAAGCTAAAGCATCTAAACCATTAACCATGGCTCGATTTTGATCATTACAAAAATAGTTAATAGCGGTTTGTCCAGAAATCAGATATAAACAACAGGCCAAACCCATAACGCCACGAATGATAAACCAAAGAGATAATTGAGTAGTAAAGGCAAATAGAGGTGCAGTTATTCCCATTAAAAGGAATCCTAACATCATGGTTTTTCTTAATCCAATTTGGCGAAGAATACTAGCCACAATTGGTGTTCCGGCGGCAATGACAAAAAAGTAAAGAGTAGAATTTGCCCCAATAACAATATTGTCGTAACCCTCTTCTTTCATAAGGGTAGAAACAAAGGGATTAAATAACCCTAGGGAAATTCCCGATAAAAAGGCCACTAAATAAAGGGCGGGAAGTCCAACAGAAAAGGGAGAATTGGCATTTTTAGTCATCATGGTAAAATTCCAGCACAAGGTTCATAAGGGGGTTGTTAAAGAGGCGTGGGACGATAAAAATGATAGGGAGACGGAAGATTAACCCCCTGTAACTTCAGACTTTGCAGACGATAGAGATAAGCGGCACCGCGCATGATGTGAGTTGCTACATCCACCACTTGACGATTTTCGGAAAATTCTAAATAAGTTCCTCGAACCCAATCGTTAAATGAACCCATCGCCGGACCACACCAAATTTGATAATCCATTGTTCGTTGCGGCTGTCCACTGGTTGACCAACGAGAAGAAAGCCCTAAATACCAGCGAAAAATTAAAGCCATTTTCCGTTTAGGATTATTATTCGCTCGTTCAATTTGTTCGGGATCTCGCTCTTGAAAATAAGCAACGGTTTCTTGCCAAACTGCCTCTAATGGTTTTTGGAAAATTTGCTTTTCTATGGTTTGACGAACCTCGGTCGGAATGGCATCAATTCCCTCATAAGTTTGATACAAATCATATAATTTTTGCGCGCGCATGGGGAATAAACTTCCCCGTTTTAAGAGTTGAACTTTCACCCCCATTTCAAACATATCAGCACAAGGGGCCATTACCACATCGGCCATTGCTGCTTGGGCTAATAATTGTTTGGTATGTTCAGATGTTCCCGCTTCAATACAAGCATGATTCACCGAACCGGTGATAATGTAACTTGCTCCCATCATAAAGGCCGCTAAGGCTGATTCTGGAGTACTAATCCCACCGGCGGCCCCCACTCTAATAGAACGCTCATACTGATATTGCTGTTGAATCTCATTGCGTAAGGCAATAATAGAAGGGAGAAGGCAAACCAAAGAACGATTATCTGTGTGACCACCAGAGTCAGCTTCAACGGTTATATCATCGGCTAAAGGAACTTTTTCAGCTAAAGTTGCTTGTAAGGTTGTAATTTGTCCCTGTTCGACTAAAGCTTTCAGCAGTTTAGGGGGAGCAGGTTTTAAGAATTTCTGAGCAACTTCGGTCCGAGAAATTTTGGCAATGATCTTATTTTCGGTTTCAATATCGCCTTGAGAATTGAGATGTAATCCTGATGCTCGGTAACGGACAATATGGGGGGTTAAATCCATATAAGCAGAGGCTTCAACAGTTCTTACCTCATATTTGAGGTAAAGTTCCACTGAACCCCGTTCTAGGGCTTCCTCTGAGGGGCTATGGATTAAATTAAAGGCATATCGTCCATTGGGTAAAGCTTCTTGAATGGTGTGAATGGCTTTTTCAACCCGTTGGGGAACTAACCCGGCTGCCCCAAAACTGGCTAAAAATCCAGCTTTTCCCAAAGAAATCACCAAATCTTCGGAAGCGATACCCCCGGCCATTGCACCGGCTGCATAAGCATAGTCTAAACCATGAAAGTGACAAAAAGCGCGATCGCCTAATTGTTGGGGTGATAGGGCATTAATCATGCTACGGGGCAGTATATCAGCATTAGGTTCGTGAGAAAGTCCTATCTGGTTATTTTTGACATATACATAACAAGGCTGCTCTAAATTGGCTAATTTTTCTCGAATTCCTTCACTATCAAAGGAAATGGATGATTTAGGGGCGCTAGTAAGAGGGTTATGGTTAGCTAACATGGGGTTTATTTCTCCATTGTTATTGACTTTAAACTGAAGGAAAAGATGGGTGTTTACTATTCACTGGTAACTGGGTTTATCGCAGTTCGATGCTTAATGCACTAACCAAGTAGTCGAGATACACTGGTCTCTGTTAACTGTTCACTGTTCACTGTCTAATAGACACAAGGCGATGTCTTTAATTTCGTAAATTCTTAAGTCTTCTTTCCAAAGACTGGCATCTCCGATAATTGTGATTACATCATCTTCAACTCGAATATCGGAAATATGCACTTCTAAAGACATTAAACGATTTTCGGGTGTAATTTGTCCTCGATATTTCCAGGTAATTTGATGATTAATGGCTTGACCAAAGCGAGGATTTTTAAAAGATTTGCCTAAGTCTAATTGCAGCGCATAAGTTTGCATAGCTTGAAGAATAGACTCAATGCCTAAGGCACCAGGCATGACGGGATCTTGATAGAAATGGAATGGAAAATACCAATCTTCGGGAGTAATTGATTGGCTGGCATAAATATATCCTTTTTGATACTTACCCCCATCTTCAATTAGAAAAACTTTTTCGATAAAATCAAGATAATTTTGAGAAAGACGATAGTGGGGTTTTTCAGGATTTACTGAATAGAAGTTTTGGTGAGTTAAGGAATCTTGTAAATTAATTTCCTCTACGCTTAAATCGGATAAATCATTCAATTGATACCAAGGTTTAAGCCGTTTTCCGCCATCAAGTCCCACTTGATTTGCTAACACTGCTGTGCTAAAGTCTCCAAAAACCATATTACCCCGATAAAAAGGTTCACCCTCACAAGATAATTCAAACTCAAATTTTTGAATGATTGCCCCTTGAATAGCGGTAGTAGAAAGGAGACGAACTTTATCCGTAATGGTTTTATTACGGAGGTCAATTTCTTTGAGAATTGTTCCCTGTCCATCCAAATTACGAAAATGAAGATCATCTTCTGGGAATAATAAAGTTGCTCCCATATAAACCCCTAAGAAAATACAAGGTTGACCTGCAATTTCGATATAGGTACAGTAAGGTAAAGTGGGATAGGCATTATGGTTATAAAACCAAGCATTTTCTTTGACATCAAATTCGGTAATAATTTCCGATGGTTTTTGCAATTCATGACGCTTACCTTTGATGTCTAATACCCGACTGACTAACTTAAACTCCCCCTTAGGTAAACGAACCGATTGACGATTTTCATAAATATCGAATTCTGATCCCAAACAAGCAGCCACTGATCCTTGAGCAAAGGTTTTTAATTGGTTTTCATTAAATAAAACCGATGACTGTTTTGATAATTGGGAAATATGGGGGAATGTTTCTGACTCAATGGGTTGAAAAATACTGGGAATGGTAGCTGTTTTTTCTACCAGTTGAACACCAATATTTTTAATAGTAGCAATGGTTTTTCCGCCAAAAATAACATCCACATTAGCCAGAAGATAAGGTTGAGGAGAAAGTCCAATTTCTAACACCTCCATTTGATACATTAAAGTTCCATGTTGGGGAGTCACTTGTCCCCGAAAACGGGCTGCTTGGGTTTGATTTGGAATCACCTGAAAACGAGCATCTTTCCTGTGAGTTTGTAACCCTAACCATAAACAATAAAATTGCACCAGTTGGATACTTCCTTCAATCATTAAATTCCCCGGTAAAGTGGGGTCATTTTTAAAATGACAAGAATAATACCAGTCCTCAGGGGTGATCTGTTTTGCTCCCACTGCTAAACCTAGTCCAGCTATTCCTCCTTGAGGATTTACCATCATCACTTTCTCTAACATTAAGAGTTTTTCGGGGGGTAATCTGAGGGAAGAATTTAAGCCATTTTGTTGATAGGTTTTCCCGAAACAAGCCTCAATATTTCCTCGACTTAGATTAAAAATTTCTTCTTTTTTAAAGGATGACTTAGAACAGTTTAAAAGAGGAGTAAACTGTTGTCTTTTAATCAAGTCTCGTTCTTTTTCTTCAGCCTCTTTTAGCACAATTCCCTGTCCTTTTTCTAATTCTTCATCAGAAAAGAGTCCAGCACAACCGTTATGAAATTTCATCCAAACTTGCTCGCCAATTAACACCTCTCCTTGAAAGAAAATTAATAAGCTATCATCAGTTTTAACCGAAGATGTGATCTTAACTCGACACCGTAACAACTTAACGTTTTCCGGTTGTTCAAATAAGAAGGTTGCAGATAAATCTAATAAACGGAAAGAGCGTTTTCCTTGATTTTCAAAATCTGTCCCGATATAACTTAATAGCATCAGGAGTCCGTGGCCGGCTTCTTTACAAATTCCTACCGTTAATTGACCATCTACTGCATACCAAGCATCTTCTGGTACATCATATTCTGTTTCGATGAAACCTGATTTATAATCACCTAATTTTCCTTCTAATTGAGTCACCCGACTGACGAACAAAAAGGGAGGAGACGGCATTCTGACTCGTTGGGTATAATGATCAATGGGTTCATATTCTTGACCAAAAACCTTAGAGACTTTACCTTCAATAAATTCGAGAATCTCAGGTTGATCAAATAAACAAGGTCTAACGGTTTTAGGATGAGAAGAAATAACGCTTGTTCTTAAATGATCAACTGTAGAAATGGTTGGAACTTGTGAAAGAGTTTGAGTAGAAGAAGCGACTAAAGCAGCGACTTTTTGAGAAGCAGTATTTTCTCGAATAATTGAATTTTGTTGCTCGGTTTGGGGTTCGATATTAGCTTTGGGTGCTGTGGTTAACACTGTCTTAAAAATCGCTTCTAAGGTTTCTGCTTCATCTGTTAAATAAAGAGGAGATAAGTCTAGTTCTACCCCATGACTGACTAATTGTGCTAACGTCTTAATAATGGTCGCTAAATCATCAGCACCTCGACGATTAATACACAATGCAAGATGCTCTTTTTGACCAAGAGTTTCCGATATCCAACGAGAACAACTTCCTCCTGATCCTAATTCTAGAAAAATTTTTACCCCGTCGTGATAAGTGCGTTCAATTAAGCGAGGAAAATCTAACATTTGACACATTCCTTGACTTAAATGCTCACCAATTTTCTCTTGTTCTAAGGCCAGAGAATCATAATGAGAAGAGGAATAAAAAATAGTATCAGGTGGTGTTCCTATTGTCACCGTATTTAGCTTAAGAAACTCATTGTATTCTGATTGCATAACTTCACAATGTAAAACCATATCAGAAGGCGAACGAAACCGATCACATTGTAATTTTTCAATCACCCGTAAACAACCTTGAGAATCTCCTGCGATCGCAACTTCTTGAGGGGTATTAATATGGGTTAAATAAACCTTACTTTCTGTTTTTAGACATTCCTGAACTGCTTCAGCTGTAGCCATTAAAACATAACTACTCCATGAATTTTCATCTATCGGTTGACCCCAAGATTCTGCAACGGCTTGTTTAGCTCCCATTAAACGGGTTTTAAATAGGGGAGAAGAATGAACAAATCGACTTCCTTGATCCGCATTTGGCCAGACTCCTAATGAATACATCATGGTACTTTCTCCCATGCTATAACCGAAGGCAGCATCAGGTTTAATTTTAAAATATTTCTGCATAATTTCGGTGAATAAAACCGCAAAACCCGTTCCCGTTTCTAAGAGAGATAAAGGGTTAGCAATGAATTGAGTTTCTAGGGTTTCTAAGTCTTGTTTAGAAAGGGGAGATTGACGGCGAGGATAAAGAGAGTTTGCTTGAAAAAAGGTAGCAGGATCACTAATTAAACTCTCTGCTCTCTCCCATAATTTAGGGAATAATTGAAAAAGATTTCTTCCCATTCCTAAATAGGAGTTAAACGCACCAGGATAAACAAAAGCGACTTTACCCACTTTTCCTAACCGTTTAGGGGTGAAATAACTTCCTTGGGGACTTTTCCACGGCTTTCCTGTGTGAAAGGCTTTATCAATTCCTTTTTTAGCCTGTTTAATTTCCTTTTGCAAAGCTTCTTTGTTATTCCCAACAATTGCTACAACATAAGGAGATTGAGAATTCTGTTGAAACTGAATAAAATTCTCTTTGGCAAGATGGGGTAAGGAGAAACTGTTTTCAATACTATGGGTTAAGTTATCAAGCTGACTTTGTAAAGATGAACTATCATTTCCAGCGAGGGGAAATAGATAAAATGGTGCATAGGGTAAATAGCCATTATTGGGTGTACTTTGAGGAGTTGCTTCCGATAAAATTAAATGACTATAAGTATTATTTTGATTGACTAAATTAAGCGCAGCATAGCGTTTTTCTTGTCCTTTTTCAAGAAACCAAGGAAGTGATACATCAGGTAGATAAAAAGAACTATTTTGCCATTCTTGAGTAAGATTAGAAGTTAACAGTTGAGCGGAAGCAGGAAGATAACGATTTTTTAAGCAAAGTGCTGTTTTAATTAAGCTAATTAAATCTTCAGTTATCCCTAAGTTATTATTATTCTCTTGGACTGTTCCAACTGCACAAGTTAGGTTATTATGATTAGCATAATAAGCTTCTAATAACCCTTGATCTATCTCTCTTGAGGAAACAGCTAAATAACCAATATTTGAGGGGTGAATCTTAGCATTTTTAAATGCTTGCTGACAACTTTGTTTAATCGCAACTGATGGAGAAGATAAGGGGTTAACTATTTTACTAAAGCTATCAATAATCCCGTAAAAAAGCGTATTATTATTGTTGGGGATTGTTTCATAATCTTTGAGGATTAAAGCTCCGCCAATAATAGACTCACAATTCCTATTAAGCGCACTAATAATAACTGTATCAACTTCTTTGGCAGTTAAGAGAATTTGGGCTAATTCGAGAGACTTTAATAAAGAATCAGAGCCTTGGGTTAATTGAAAGGGAACAATGGAACAATTCCATAATCTTTCCAATTGATAACTAATATTTTTAAGCTCAGTTTCTTGATTGTTGCTAATATTATTAGCAGTAATTAAAGCGACTTTTTTTCCTATCTTACAAGTACAATCTTTTAACCCTTGATCAGACATCTTTGATAAGATAGACCAAGAATGATCACTAATCGCTTTGTTAGAATAATCAAGGGAGTTTCCTTGATAAATTAAAGCTGATAGTTGTTGACTGGTTAACAGCTGATTAAAGAAGCCACTTAAGCCAGCGATCGCTAATTTGGACGGTTTCATAATATCTCCTGTGAAAATGTAAATAGGGTATCAATTGAGAAAAAATTACAAGCAAACGGTATTCGATGAATTCACCGTATTATTAAGAAACAAAACATTAAGACAAGAACTCAAAGTAACCTCCATATTAGTTGCTTCTAAATAAATTTTACCTTGAGAATGATAAGATAGTGCATTAGCAATTACCTTAGTATCACTATGTTCATTAATGGATAATTTGATCCAAAATTCTTGATTAAAAGGGAGGGAACTAAACTGCTTAAGCTCATTTAGTTTTAGGGGTAAACTACCCGAATTGTAGTGTTTTCTGACCCAAACTAAAAGACATTGAAACAAGAGATCAGCCGTATAAGAATTAAAGGATTGAACGCTAAACTGTCCTTGATCTTGTGTAGAAATTGGAGGTAAGTAACAGTTAAAAAGAAGTTCGTTGTTATTAATTTCTAAGATTTTCTTAATTCCTTGAAATCTGGGCTGATGAAACAGAACTCCTTCTTGATAGGGTTGGAAATTAAGGGAAGGTTCCTTAACAGGCTGAATACTTTCCTCAAGTTTTCTCTCAGCTATTACTTGTTTAGTAATATTAATAATCGCCCGATAATGATAAAGGGGAATTCCTTTAGCGGTTTCACTCCAAATTAAGGCTTCAAATTTAATTTCATCTTCTGTTTTCTCAACTTCAGTCAGATCCAAACAATACAAATTAGCTAAACTTTTATCAAAGACAACTCCTTTAAGCACTTGATAGTTATGACAACTTAAAAAACGATATCCTTTATAAAGTTGTTCGCAACTATTAGTGATCCATGCTAAGGCGCACATCGCGGGTAAAACTGCATTTCCCCCGATGACATGATCATAAACGAAAGGGTTTCCTCGTAACGTCAACCGACGATATAAACGGTAACTATGCTTTTGCGGTGTAACCAGTTTAGGAGAAGGAGAAATAGGGTTACTCATCACAATAATCTGAGGGGTTTTAGCTTGAGTTTGGGTTAATTCTTCCGCTAACATTTGCGCCCCTGTTTGTTGAGGAATAACCTTAATATTTTGCTGCTCAAACAACTGTTTAAGCTGTGGTGTCACCATTCCCCCATCCCAAGGACCCCACCCAATAGAAACAACATGACATTTAGGATATTTTTGTTGAAGTAAATAAGCATATTTGTTCAAAATTTCGTTAGCTAAAGAATAGTCAGATTGACCGATATTGCCATAAAATGAAACAAAAGAAGAAAATAAGGCAATAAATTTTAATCGGTTAACTTCTAGGGAACCTAATAAACTATTTAACCCATCAATTTTGACACTATAAACCTTATCGAAATCCTGTTCAGTTTTGTTTTCAATTAATTTATCTGCTAACGTTCCCGCACCATGAATAATGCCCGTAATCTCTCCCCAACGTTGAATAATCGGTCTTAAAGTTGCTTTTAGTTGCTGTGAATCGGTAACATTAACAGTGCAATACTCAGCTTTTCCTCCTACTTTTTCAATCTCTGATAAGGTTTGCTTAATTTCACGACTTTGACAGAGTTGTTGATACAGTGCTTGAACTTTTTTCGGAGTTGGTTTTTCATTTTGAGTTGTTAAATGTTGCATGATTTGCTTCTTTAACTGAGACTCATCTTGACAAGAAAGACTCCATTCAGGTTCAGGGTCTAAAATTTGCGAACGACCTAATAAAATAAATTTACAATGATATTGTCGCGCCAAATAGATAACGCATTGAGCCGTAATTCCTCGGCCACCACCACTGACAATAACCACCGAAGATGAATTAAGTTGAGTATCATTAATCATGGGGAACATACCGTGTTAGTTGATAATTGATAGTTGATAGTTGATATTTAATAGTTAGTATATATTAGCCAAAAATCAGAATTTATACCGTAATTTATTTGAATAAATATAATTCTGTAGGGGCGCAATGCTCGCGCCCAGCTAATTTTATTCTAACTATTAACTTTTCCCTAATTACTGCTCAAAGAAGCTAATTCACAAGTCAAAGTCATTCGACCTTTTGGGGTATAACCCACCTCTTGAATTAAGCTATTAGGATCATGCAATTCAGCTAAAACAATTTGAGCAGTTGTCATGTCATCTAAGTCGGGACTAATATCTAGAGCGCGACAGAAGACCGATTCCCACTCTAGATTTAAGGTTTTCGTTAAGCCAAATAAACCGCCACTAATAGGGCTAAATTCTCGTTTTCCACTAAGACCAAATTCTCCATCTAAACGGGTTAAGCTGAGAAAACAACTGCGTCCTTTACTGGCCGCTTGCGTCAGAGAAGATTTAAGATGTTTGGCTAGTAAAAACACTTGTTTAACAATCGCTTGATCAGTGTTAATTGAAGTCTCTTGATCTTGATTAAACCCCTGAGAGAGAGGATGTAAATGAATAAATGTGCCGATCAGTCCACAAGTTTTAAATATATCTCCCAATTGTGCTTGTAAATGTTCTTCACTTAAATGATTGAGAACAAAATGTCGAACCCCCGCAGGAAGAGAAGAACAAGCAGGAATAAGGAATTGAGGGAAACTGAGAACCACAACTTGCCAGCCTTGGTTTAGCAAACTTTGAGCAACTTGGGCCGTAGTAGATGAACCATCATCGGTCACCAAACAGGTTTGATAAGGGGTTGAGGGAAAATCCCAATAATCAGGTGCAGCAAGGGGCTTCAGTTTCATTTGATAACGTCCAATATCACCGTGTTTTCGATGGTTAGACTGGGTAGAGGTAACAACTAAGCTATTTTTTTTTCTGTCACCATCATTTTCTCCCTCAAGTACTGAACAATGTGGGCTAGGGTACGTTTTTCTGCTAAGGCTTCAGGGCTAAGTTTGGGCAACCCAGAGAAAGCTTCTTGCAGACTTCCCATGATTTCTACCCGTTTGATCGAGTCAATGCCTAAATCTGCCTCTAAATCCATTTCTAATTCCAACATTTCCGTAGGATAGCCTGTTTTTTCACTGACAACCTCTAATAAGGCTTGACTCAGTGCATCATCTTGAATGGAGTCTAAAGAAGGTTCGCTCACTCCTGACACAGGTTCAGGTGTAGAGATGGGTGCAATGGGTTGACGAGGTTCTAAATAGTTGACAATGGGGGAAATGTGAACGGGTTCAGGTTCGGGAGTCCGTAAGGGTTGAGGTGCAATGTTTAAAGGTTGAGGTTCTAGAGTCCGTAAGGGCTGAGGTTCAGACTTAAAAGGGGCAGGATCAGGAAAACTAACAGAGGAAACCTCTGAATTTTGCCGATCAAATTTTGAATTCTCCGAAGAAGCAGCAGGGGTAGAGAGTTCGTCAATTTGAGCAACTACTGTCATCTCTTTTTGTTTTAATAACTGCAACACTGACTGAAAACTCTGAGATTGATGTTTAATATACTCTTCGTGAACCTTGGCAAGACTCTGTTGATATTGGTAGAATGCTTGTAAAAGAGGGTTGATGTTGTTAGAAATAGCTTCGTTCATAGTCATGGTTACAGTTTGATCTTGAGAAACAATAGATAAATTGAGTGTTGGAATTTCCTCTGAAAGAGGCTGAGAATCAGAAGGATAAGGGTTGACGAAAGGAATAGAGGCTAAAATTTCCTCGTTTTCCGATCCTTTCACTTCCTCACACTTAGATTCAACCGTTTGGGAATCAACTGACGGTTTTATTTCCGCAGGTGAGTCAGGTTGTAATGCAGCTCCGATCAAAGCTTTGGTTTTATCGCTGATGTAGTTGGTTGCATTCAGCTTAAGGGTCATACCTTTGCGTTTGCTTGAAGGAGTCTTCACCGTCAAAGCTGCATTTTCCAGATCGTTTAACGGTAAACCTAAAACTCGAAGCTGCATTACTCCTTGTGACAGTTGAACATCACTGTCCTTTTGCCGACTGGGGTTGAGCGCAATGGCCAGATGAGGGCGATCGCCTAAGATCTGTTTAACTAAGTTAGTGAGAATTTGGCGCGGTCCAATTTCCACAAAGCAATATCCGCCTTGAGCATAAATATTTTCAATTTGTTGGACAAACTGAACCGAATTCAACAACTGAGCTTCTAAAAGCTGACGCATCCCTGATAAATCTTTGGGATAAGGGGCCGCCGTCACATTAGCATAAACCGGAAGTTGGGGCGCATGAAACGTCACTTGATCCAACGCTTTCCCAAAGGGTTGACTAGCATGACGTACTAGAGAAGTATGAAAAGCAGCAGACACGGGTAAAGGCGTAACCCGATAGCCTTGAGAGCTTAAAATCTTATCAATAGTGGCAATTTCTGAGGCTAATCCCGATAATACCACCTGTTCAGGTGCATTATAGTTAGCAATCTGCACATTGGCCATTCCTTCAACCCATTGCGCTATCTGAGATACTTTCCCAGTCACCGCTAACATCGCCCCTTGAGGGGTGGCTCCTTTCGGTGCGGCCATGGACTGGCCTCTAGCTTGGATCAAGTAATAATAATCGTCGTCTGTGAAAACGCCCGCGGACCAGAGTGCGGTTAATTCCCCAAAACTGTGACCGGCCACAAAATTGGGCTTAAATCCCGTCTTTTGCAACGTTTTATACAGTCCTACACTGAAACCCCCGATCGCAGGTTGAGCATTTTCCGTCCGTTGCAGTAAAGAGGTTTGCCGTTCTTCGTCCACCTCGTTAAAGGTAGGAATCGGAAATACCCGTTCTGAAAGGGGCGTTAAACCCGCTTTAGCTCTCAATGTATCCAATTTTTGATAAGCGGTTTGGATTTCTGGGAAATTTAGGGCAATTTCTCGACCCATATTCAGGTATTGAGAACCCTGGCCGGGGAACAGTGCTACGACTTTTCCCTCAAGTAATAACCCCGTCTTACGGTAATAAATACCTTGGGGATGTTCCCATGCGTCTGCTTGAGGCTGTTTTTGCAACTGTTTAACGGCTGCTTGCAGTAATTTAATCGCTTCAGCCAAGGAAGTCGCAACAAAGCCTACTCTAGCAACCTTTAAGGGAAGTTGAGCCGATTGGCTTTGATTTTGTAGTTCAATATAAACTTGTGACCCTTGGGGAGATTGCAACTGTTCTAGAGCTTTTTGACAAGTTTGCCTTAATTCTTCAGGATTTTGACCCCAGAGTAAAATTGATTGGGGACGGTGATGAATTCGATTTTCTCCTTGGGGTAATTTGGGCGTATATTCTTCTAACACCACATGATAATCTGTTCCCCCAAAGCCAAAGGAACTAACCCCGGCTCGTCTCGGTGTCTCTCCTTTGGGCAACCAAGGACGGGTTTCGGTGTTGAGATAAAAGGGCGAGTCTTCAATCTTAAATTTAGGGTTGGGTTCGGTAATATTAATGGTAGCAGGAAGAATTTTATGATGTAAGGCCAAAGTCGTTTTAATTAAACTTGCAGCACCCGCCGCCGCCTTAGTATGACCAATTTGAGATTTGACACTACCCAGAGCAATCGTTTGCTTTTCTGCGTTATTTTCGCTAAAAATCTCATTCAGGGCTGTAAATTCACAAAAATCTCCTGCTGGTGTTCCAGTACCATGGGCCTCAACTAACCCCAAGGTAGCGGGAGAAAATCCAGCCTCTTGATAGGCGCGCCGTAAGGCTCTAACTTGACCTTCAGGACGCGGTGCATAGATACTTTTAAAACGACCATCACTAGCAGTCCCGATGCCTTTAATCACTGCATAGATGCGATCTCCGTCTCGTTCCGCATCCTCAAGCCGTTTAATCACCAGCATTCCCAATCCTTCCCCCACCATCATGCCATCGGAGGTGGCATCAAAGGGATTGAGACAATCTTTCTTGGAAAAAGCCGGAGTTTTGCTAAAACACATATAATTAAGGATGGAATTATCCGTGTCAAAGCCCCCTGTAAGCATCATGTCACAACGGCCTTCGATTAATTCACTGATCGCCATTTTTAAAGCACTTAAGGAACTCGCACAGGCTGCATCCACCACACAATTAGTTCCTCCGAAATCAAAGCGATTAGTAATACGACCCGCTACGACGTTTGGTAACATACCGGGGAAAGAATTTTCTTGCCAAGGCACATAGGCTGCCTTCATGTTTTCGATAATTTTGTCGGTTTGTTCTTGAGATAAACCACTTTTTTGGCAGATTTTCTTCCAGAGAGGATATTGCAGACGACTGGTTAAGGGAGTAATGCTTTTCCAGAGGCCGCTTCCTCCTAAAATAACCCCTGTTGTTTCTCGATTAAACTCTTTTCCTTGGTCATAACCCGCATCTTCTAAAGCTTGTTTAGCCATCACTAAACCAAGTAAATGAGCCGAATCTAAAGCTTCTAACGTATCAGGTGGCAGACCAAATTCTAAGGGGTCAAAATCAATTTGAGGCAAAAATCCCCCCCATTTGGCATAGGTCTTATCTGGTGCTTTCTGGTCTGGATCATAGTAATCTTCTAAATTCCAGGCACTTTCTGGCACTTCAGTGATTCCATTCACTTTACCGAGAATATTTTCCCAATATTCTTGTAAATTCTTGGCCTTAGCAAATAGGGCCGACATTCCAATAATAGCGATCGGTGTTTTTTGTAAAGCAGTTAGGCTAGAGGTTGAGGATTGAGCAGACATTGTAGGTGTGTTCTCCAATCAATAATATAGCAGTCTGTAGAGACAACGAATAGTTCTTAAAGAATGAACAAAGAATTGTTTGATTCCCTTTAGCTTCAGTTTAGGCAGAGTTCCCCGTTTATACAATGGATGATCTACTCTCAAAAATGGATGATTTTTAGTAACCGTTCAAGGAGGAGACGAAATCTGGTAGGTGGAGTAGTCCATCACGCTCTTTGTAACGCCAATTCCAGTCTGAATTGGCGATATTCATCGATATCAAATCTATATTTGACCGATGATTGTCGATGTTTTTTTCAGACAGAACTGATGATCTAATGATTCTATCCAACTCTCAAAATTGGTTAGTAATTTATGATTGGCTTTTCTTATCTTTTGACAATCAGCTTCGTATTTATCTTAATCATCTATCACAAATTACCTGCATATAGTTGCTCATTTTTGTCGATTTCTGTATTACTATTCATGTCAATAACTAATCAATCTAAAGCTTGCTTAATTTTTGCCAGTCCACATCCTCTCAAGGGGTGACAAGCACCCCGACAGCTTGTCAGGGGGGAGTTTTGAAACTTAGAAGTGAGTAAAAAAATGGCTCTTCGGTTTGTCTTATGCAACGGACAGGATTATAAGAGATGAAACCCTTATAGAGAAAGATATTTGGCGATTTTTGTCAATTGTTTTTGATCTAGAGCGAACTAATCAATTAAGTCTCTTGCCAGATAAGGATTTAGCCGATTTCTGCCCCCTGATCGAACCATACCAAGTAACGAAGAACCGGAGATATAAGTATTTCATATATGTTGATCGAGAAACCCTTATCTGGTAATACTTCTAGGTTTCCTCATTCTCAATAAGGCTGTCCTTATTGCGGTGACTAATTACAAAACCTCTTCATCCCTGGCACGAGATTTAACTCCGAGAAAGTTTGATAATCTTGACCATTTTTCTGATAGTTAGTTCCTTTTTTTTGCTGGAAAGCAAAAAATATTTTTGGTTCCTTTTCGGGCTGTTTGAGCCAATAGGCTAACTTAACACTATGAAATTCTCGGTCGCCAATAATCACCACTTCATAATTTATCAAGAGACGAATTACGGGTTTAATTAGGGTCTGCTGAAAAAGTTTTTCGTGGGGACAGGGTGTGGCCCCCCCTGCCCCCCCGACATCGGGGGGGCAGGGGGGGGTGTAGGTTTTTACCGATTTTGAGGGGGTCAATTAA
>NZ_CAIP01000429.1 GCF_000297435.1 Microcystis sp. T1-4
ATATAAGCATAGTAGCTCGTTCTTTAAATTTTCTAGAATCTGAAAAAGATGGCTACGCTTGCAGAATTCATCCTTCTGTTAACTCAAAACAAGCTCCTCAATCGTTGATACAGCGTTCTTCTAACCCTCAACCGAATTTCTTTGATTCTTTGGCTTCTTTCTACCCTGATAGTTCTCAATTAAAAACTGTTTTTGAGTTTATTGAGGCAAATTATAGTCAACCTATTACCCTCAATGATGTGGCTGGATCGGCTGGTTATTCTCCTGCTTATTTAACCAATTTAGTTAAGCGTCGCACCGGTAAAACGATTATTCATTGGATTGTGGAACGAAGAATGCTAGAAGCCCAATCCTTGTTACTGAAAACCCATGAGTCAATTACCAAAATTGCCGCCACCGTTGGGTTTACTGACCCCTATTATTTTTCCCGTCGCTTTAGTCAGTTACATAAAGTATCTCCTAAACGTTGGCGAGAAAAATATCAAACTCAAGTAGCTTAAATGATGGCTGAGTTTTAGGTTTTAGCTTCTAAGTATTTAAACTTTACACCTTACATAATCATGATTGAGGTGGGCATTGCCCACCTTATTAGTACTTAAATTATCCCTGTTTGATGGCAGGAAAAGAAGGAGATTGACGAGAGAGTGAAAGGGTAATACCTAGTTGGGATAAATCAACCATTTTATCTTTTAGAATAAACCCTAAGCCATATTTTTCTACCACAGGAAGCGGTAATTTGGCGGCATGACTATAAACCACTCTAACGGTATCTTTGCTTCCTTTATTGGGTAAATTATTAGGTTTTTGTTGAACAGATTTACCTAAAAACTGGAGAGAACTACAGGTTTTATTTGCTTGTTGGGCAATTTGGAGAAATTCAGAAATTGCTTGCTCTAATTCCTGTGTCAAGGCATTAATCTTCTCACCAACTTCCAACAGTTGATACTCCTGTTTAGATAACAGTTTTTCTAGCTTATCTTGCAGTTCTGTTTCAAGGCGTACAACGGCTGAAGTTAGGGATTCTTGCAGCATTTGCGGAGATTTATGGGTGGTTTTAATCGGTTGAGCAGTGGAAGAAATCTCTGTAACAGATGGGTTAAGAACATGAGTATCTATCATAATTTTTACCTAGTAACTAGCAACTTGATTTTGTTACCTTTTATTGTACGAAAAAGGAGTTTAAATTTAATGGATAATATTTTGTATTGTCTGTTAGCTTTTTCAATGATTTTTGTATGGTAAAAATGTACTAAATTTGAATATAAAAAATAGGAATAAAAAAAATCCAGTTTTGACGAAAAATAAAACATGGCTGATCAATGGGTAGAGGAATAAACTAGGAATATAAGTTAAGCAATCTTAGTTTGCTATAACACTTTTTTCACGTTAAAGGAACTTAACCCATGATGACGACTGTTCAATCTCCTTGTACCGTTGAAGACATTCAAAACTGGCTCGTTGATCAGTTTGCTCAACAACTCGATGTTGACCTTGATGACATTGATATTGAAGAACCTTTTGATAATTATGAACTCGACTCACGAAAAGCGTTAGTTTTATTAGGACGCTTAGAAAAATGGCTCGGAAAGGAATTAAATCCTGTGGTCATTTTTAACTATCCCACCATTGCTGAATTAGCAACCAGATTAGGGGAATTATATCTTTAACTTTTTCTTGTATTCTTTCTCATTCACTCTATTCCTCATCACATTTTAGGAGAATTTGACCAATGGTTGCTACTAACACTAATGAGTATGATGTTGTGATTATGGGAGCAGGTTTTGCGGGAGTCTGTCAAGCAAGACACTTACTTCTAAATGTTCCCAACATTAAAATTGCACTGATCGATCCTCGTCCCGAAGAAAGAACCGATAAAGACCTCAAAATTGGCGAATCAATGGTGGAAATTGCCACCTTATTTGTTTGCAAAGAATTGGGACTATATGAGTATATGATCGAAAATCATCCCCCTAAATATGCTCTTAATTTTCATTGGGCAAAAGATGCAGATAAAACTGACACCATTGATGATTATTATCACATTTGGGCGAATCGACAATTTCCCCTTGGCACGTTTCAAATGAATCGGGCAAAGTTTGAACGGGATTTGCTCAAAATGAATAAGAAAATGGGAGCAAGTTTCTATCAAGGCCGTGTGGTTGATGTGGACATTACTCCTACTGATGAGATGCACACCGTCAAAGTTAAAATGATTGACGGAAATTATCACGAACTGAGAGCAAAACACCTTGTTGATGCAGCAGGACGTAAGTTTATTATTGGCCATAAAACTGATAACGTTATTGTAGGTGCAGATAATTTATTTGGAGTTGATACGGGATCGGCTTGGGTACGGGTTAAAAATATAGATCGCACCATTTTTCATGATGGTTATGACCCTTATGGAGCAACTTGTAGCCATTATTATGCTACCAATCATTGGTTTGGTCATGGTCATTGGTTATGGATGATTCCCACAGAAAAAGACTCCCAAGAAATCTCTATTGGAATTGCTCAACATCGCAGTGTTATTGCCAACGGTCAAATTAACACTCAAGAGAAGTTTTATGCTTTCCTAAAAGCCAATCACAATCTACTTTATCGCTTAGTTACCTCTGGCGAAAATGTCGATTTTCATTATCTTCCTAGAGTTTCCCATACTAGCAAAACGATGTTTTCTCAAGATAATTGGTATGTAGTTGGAGATGCTGCTTGTATTTTTGATCCCTTTTACTCTTTGGGAACAAGTATGATCGCTTTTGCGATTGAAAGTATCACGGAAATTATTCGTTCTCAACTTGCAGGAGAAGCGGATACAGAAGAAAAACGGGCTGCTTACAATGACTTTAACCTTACCTATACTCGATTGAATAATCATCTCATTGAACACCATGATAAACAATTAGGTCATGCTAGTATCATGAGTTGGCGTATTTATGCCGAATATATGTGGTGGTTTGGGATTCAAATTCCCCTTTATGTCGGCAAATGGCATTTAGATACTGGCTTTATTTCCCGTTATGTGCCAAAAGTTCAAGCGGATATAAAAGGATATTGGCATCATCTCTATGAACAATTTAACCAATTAGTTGAGCAGAATAAAAATATTGGTTTTATGGATGCTCATCGTACTGATCAATTAATCTGGGGTTATCATACCCTCAAACACTTCGATGACTTTATCGAAAACACTAAATTTGAACCAAGACGGTGCAATGTTTTCGCTGGAATTAAAGCGACCAGTTTTTATACAGCAGTTTGGTATGCAAAGTTCCTCTGGAAAGGATTTGGTTTTTCAGCTTTTCTCAATCCCAAAAATCTGTCCTATCTGTTTGGACATCTTAATGGCGCAGTTCAATCTGCCATTACGGAAATGGTCTATAAATATTTGACTCGTAAGCTTTCTGATAATAGCCAAATTGAACAAATGCGTCAAGAATTTACCCACTATCGTTATCGTCCTCAACTGAATTCTTGGCTAAAAGAAGAAGTGAAAAGATCGCCCGAAAAAATACCTATTATTGTCTAAATTTGGGTTAATCACTTAGGCATAGGTAAAAGATAACATCAAAAATCACAAGATAGCATCTTTTCCCTTTAACCCTACGCAATTACTGTCTATTAATTACGGATATCTCAACTATGAAACCTATTGCAATTATTGGTATTGGCTGTCGTTTTCCTAAAGCGAATAATCCTCATGAATTCTGGCAATTATTATCAAAGGGAATTGACGGAATCACCGAAATTCCTAAGGAGCGCTGGAATATTAATGAATATTATGATGAGAATCCCGAAACACAGGGGAAAATGAATTCTCGTCATGGGGGATTTTTATCGCAAGTTGATGGTTTTGATCCTAATTTTTTCGGGATTTCTCCTAGAGAAGCCTTATTAATGGACCCTCAGCAACGCTTACTCTTAGAAGTAGCTTGGGAAGCCATTGAAGATGCCGGAATAGCACGGGAACAATTGGCAGGATCGAAAACAGGTGTATTTGTGGGAATTGCCACAAACGATTATAGTCGCATTCATGCAGGATATAGCCACCAACCCCAGGGCTATGATTTAACAGGAAACTGCACAAATATCGCAGCCGGTCGTCTTTCCTATCTTTTTAACTTAAAAGGTCCTAGTTTAGCGGTAGATACGGCTTGTTCTTCCTCTTTGGTCGCAGTGCATCTCGCTTGTCAAAGTTTATGGAATGATGAGTCTTCAATGGCGATCGCAGCAGGAGTTAACCTGATTTTATCCCCTATTGGTAATATTGCGTTAAGCAAATTGAAAGCCTTGTCTCCTGATGGACGTTGCAAAACCTTTGATGAAAGCGCCAATGGATATGTGCGAAGTGAGGGAGTCGGTTGTATTATTCTCAAACCGTTGGCTCAAGCGATCGCAGATAAGGATTCCATTTATGCGTTAATTAGAGGAACTGCTATTAATCATGATGGACGCAGCAAGGGGTTAACGGTTCCTTATGGACCGGCACAAGAAAGCTTGATTCGATCAGCCTTGAAAAATGCCGAAATTGAGCCAAAAGAGCTTAATTATGTGGAATTGCACGGGACTGGAACATCTTTAGGCGATCCCATCGAAGCGATAGCCTTGGGATCTGTGTTAGAAGAAGGACGAGACAAGGATAATCCTTGTTTGGTGGGATCGGTAAAAAGTAATATAGGACATCTCGAAGCAGCGGCAGGAATTGCCAGTGTGATTAAGATGGCACTTTCCCTAAAAAACAAGCAAATTCCGCCCAGTCTGCATTTTAACAAGCCGAATCCTTATATTCCCTTTGATAAGTTACCCCTTAAGCTTCAATCATCTTTAATTACCTGGCCACAACCGGAAGCATCCGCCAAGGTGGGAATTAGTTCTTTTGGATTTTCGGGAACAAACGCTCATCTTATCTTGGAAGAAGCTAATTTATCTCACCCAGAACCAATTGCCTTAACTTTCCCTCATTTACTTCCTTTATCTGCCCATAGTCACGAAGCGGTCAGAGATTTAGCTCAAAATTATGAAGATTTCCTGAAAGATCAAGCTTTAACTCCTGAATTTGTCCAGAATCTTTGCTATAGTGCTGGTTTAAGACGGACTCATCATGCTCATCGTCAGGCGGTTGTGGTTCATTCTCCTGAAGAATTATTGAAGGGTTTAAAAGAGTTAGAAATGATTGATTTATCGACTCAATCTAAGCCTTCAAAACGTAAAACAAACATTGCTTTTGTCTTTTCTGGCCAAGGACCTCAATGGTGGGCAATGGGACGAGAATTATTAGCAACAGAACCCGTTTTTCGCTCTGTTATTGAACAATGTGATACTTTGATTCAAAAGTATGCTAACTGGTCATTATTAGCGGAATTTAATGCGTCTGAAGCTCTCTCTCGTTTACAAGAAACAGAAGTTTCTCAACCTGCTTTATTCGCTTTACAAGTTGGATTAGCTAAATTATGGCAATCTTGGGGGATTAATCCTAAATCTGTAGTTGGTCACAGCTTGGGAGAAGTTGCAGCGGCCCATTTTGCGGGAATTCTAACTCTTGATGAAGCTATTCATTTGATTTGTCAGCGCGGACAGTTGATGCAGCAAGCAACAGGAAATGGAAAAATGCTTGCGATTGAATTACCTGTTAATCAGGTAGAAAACTTAATAGCTGCTTGGGAAAGTAAATTAGAAATTGCTGCCATTAATAGTCCCTATTCAACGGTTGTATCTGGGGAGTCTCAATCGATCAATCAATTAATTGCTGAATTGTCCCAAAACCATCCTGATATTTTCTCCAAAGAACTCCCTGTTAATTATGCTTTTCATAGTCAACAAATGACTGACTTTGCGGATAAGTTAGTTAAAAAATTAGGATATCTTAAGCCTCAAAAAAGCACCATACCAATTTTCTCAACCGTAACAGGTGATCAACAAGAGGGGACATTATTTAATGCCGCTTATTGGGGACAAAATATGCGTCAGACGGTACGTTTTAACCCTGCTATTGAAGCAATGATTAAATCTCGTCATACTATCTTTGTTGAAATCAGCCCCCATCCTGTTTTATTGGGATATATTAAGAGTAGCTTGCGAGAACAAGATACTGAGGGATTTGTTTTACCCTCTCTAAGACGAGAACATTCTGAACGGGGAACGCTATTAAATTCTTTAGGAAAGCTCTACACTTGGGGACACTCGATTAATTGGGAAAAATTATATCCCGAAAATTGTCAGTTTGTTAAGTTACCGCTTTATCCTTGGCAACATGAATCTTATTGGGTCAGTGATGATAAACCTCGATTTAAGTCTGTTTCTTCTGCTTCTAGTTTACTTAATCTATTAGTTGAAGGCAAAACTGAACAACTAACAGAACAGTTAAATAAAAGTGATCAATTATCACCAGAAGTCAAGCAATTTTTACCCCAATTATTAAAGTTATTGGTGGGAGAAGATGCAACAATAGCAGGCAAGATGCCTATCCTACAGGATGTGAGTAAAAACTGTTATCAAGTGCAATGGCAACTCAGTCCTTTAAACTTAAAAAATAAGCATTGTCAAGGAGAACGGTGGTTAATTTTTAATGATAATCAAGGAGTCGGTAAAGCCTTAGCAACAACGCTAAATGATGCTTATATTTTGGTGTCTTCTGGTCAAACTTATCAGAAGTTTGTGTCAGGTCATTATCAAATTAATCCTAATAATGTTAAGGATTTTCAACGGTTGTTACAAGATATAACTGAACCGATCACCAAAGTGGTCTATTTATGGGGGTTAGACAGCGATATTAACTCCCAAACCTCTCAAACTCGTTCTTATGCCAGTTTATTGTATCTAACACAAGCTTTAGCTCAATTTAAAACTAAAGAACCCCCTAAACTTTGGGTCATAACACAACAAGCACAATCGGTGAATGATGCTGTTAAACCGCTTAAAATAGCGCAAACTTCCTTATGGGGAATGGGTCAAGTTATTGCCCTTGAATATCCCAATTTATGGGGAGGATTGATTGATTTAGAAGAAAAACAACCATCGTCTCAAGCAATTATTGCTGAAATAACAGAAAATCTAGGAGAAGATCGCATCGCTTTTCGGGATCATCAACGATATGTTGCCCGTTTAGTACCTAATAAAGCAATAAAAAGCTCAAACATCAATTTTAAGAAGACAGAAGCCAGTTATCTCATTACTGGGGGCTTAGGCTCTTTAGGATTAAGTTTAACAGATTGGTTAATTGAAAAAGGTGCCAATCATTTAATCTTAACCAGTCGGCGAGCCTTAGCTGACCATTCAAGGGATAAACAGGTAAAAATCAAAGCTTTAGAGGATAAAGGGGCTACTATTCAAGTAATTGCCGCTGATGTTAGTGATTATCAACAAACCCGTCAACTTTTTCACCAAATTCAAGAAAATTGTCCTCCCTTACAGGGTATTATTCATGCGGCAGGGGTTTTAAGCGATCGCACCATTGACAAGATGGATTTCGATTGTTTTGAGAGCGTATTTAATCCTAAAGCAGCAGGGGCGTGGAATTTACACCAACTTTCTCAAGATTTATCCTTAGATTTCTTTGTTTGTTTCTCTTCCATGTCTGCTTTAATCGGATCACGAGGTCAAATTCACTATGCCGCTGCCAACCATTTCTTAGATGGTTTAATGCACTACCGTCGGGAGTCTGGACTCACAGGGTTAAGCATTAACTGGGGACCTTGGGCTAAAGGGGGAATGGCCACGCAAGGCTATGAAGAAGGCTTAAAACGCCTGGGAATCAATCCATTACAACCCAATTTAGCCTTAGACACCTTAGATTATCTGATTAACCATGATGTTACTCAAACCATGGTAGCAGAGATTGATTGGTCTAAGTTTAAAACGATTGTTGCAGCAAAAGGACGGGTGGCTTTCTTAGAAGCGTTATTCAAGCAAGATCAGGATAATTTTGGGCAAACGGTCGAGAATTTCCCTCGAACTCTCCAAGAAACCCCTCCCCACCGACGAGTCACCCTCTTAACCACTCGTTTACAGCAAGAAGTGGCGCAAATCTTAGGAATTCGTCGATCCAGCTTGCCCGACACTGATCAAGGTTTTTTTGAGATGGGAATGGACTCTTTAATCTCGGTAGAACTCAAAAATCGTCTAGAATCCCTCTTTTCTGTCACTTTACCTTCTACTTTTGCTTTTGAGTATCCGACTATTGGTGATGTAGCACGGTATTTTGTGCAAGAAGTTTTTGCTTGGGAATTAAATTCTGAGAATTCTGAGGTTTCTTCGGAAATAGGGTCAACTGATGCTGTAGAACTTAACCAAGTGCTTGCTGAATTGGAGTTGCTGTCACAAGCAGAAACAGAAGCCCTAATGGAGCGAGAATTGGCGGAATTAGAAGCATTACTTTAACAGTGAACAGTGAACGGTTATCAGTTATCTGAATAACTAACACCTCACACCTAACATCTAAGGAGTATTTTAACATCATGGAGTCTCATCACCAGAAAACAGAATTAACGCCGTTACAAAAAGCAATTATTGCGCTTAAAGAAGCTCGTAACAAGATTGAAGCCTTAGAACGGCAAAAAAATGAACCGATCGCTATTATTGGCATGGGGTGTCGTTTTCCAGGGGGTGCAAATAGTCCAGAGGCGTTTTGGGAGCTATTATCAAGGGGAAAAGAAGTAATTGTCCCTGTTCCTAGCCAAAGATGGGATGCGGAGGCTTATTATGACGAAAATCCCGATCTTCCTAACAAAACTTATGCTCGTTATGGCGGGTTTATTGACGCAGTGGATCAATTTGATCCGCAATTTTTCGGGATGACTCCCCGGGAGGCGATCGCACTAGACCCTCAACAACGATTATTATTAGAGGTAAGTTGGGAAGCGTTAGAAAATGCTGGAATTGCACCTCAGAAGCTGACAGGGACGCAAACAGGCGTATTTGTGGGCATTGGCTTGGATGATTACGCAAAACGGCAAATTAAGCAACAAATTCCCATTGATGCCTATACGGGATCAGGAAATGCGTTTTGTTTCGCTTCAGGTCGCTTATCCTATTTTTTAGGGCTACAAGGACCCAGTTTAGCCATTGATACCGCCTGTTCTAGCTCTTTAGTCACGGTACATCTGGCTTGTCAAAGCTTACGCAATAGAGAGTCAAATTTAGCTTTAGCAGGGGGAGTTAGTTTAATGTTATCCCCGGAGGTGACGTTATATCTTTCTAAAACCCGCGCTTTGTCCCCTGATGGTCGTTGTAAAACCTTTGATAAAGATGCAAATGGCTATGTGAGAGGGGAAGGCTGTGGAATAGTGGTCTTAAAACGCTTTTCTGATGCTATAAGCGATGGAGATAACATTTTAGGGGTAATTAGAGGCTCGGCGGTCAATCAAGATGGCCCCAGTAGTGGTTTAACGGTTCCCAATGGAGCGGCCCAAATGGCAGTTATTCGTCAAGCATTGGAGAATGCAAAAGTAAAACCCGAACAAATTAGCTATTTAGAAGCACACGGGACAGGAACAGCGTTAGGCGACCCTATTGAAGTGCGGGGGATTAACAATGTACTATGCAAAGATCGTTCCACTGATAACCCCTTAATGGTAGGTTCAGTAAAAACGAATATCGGCCACCTAGAAATTGCAGCAGGGATGGCCAGCCTATTAAAAGTCATTTTATCGCTAAAAAATCAAGAAATCCCCCCCCATCTTCATTTTAAAGAACTTAATCCTGATTTAGCGGCTGCCGCAACCGCTCTCAAAATTCCTACCTCTTCTCTGCCTTGGCAGCGAACAGAAGAACCTAGAAGGGCTGGAATTAGTGCATTTGGATTAAGTGGCACAAATGCCCACATTATCATCGAAGAACCGCCTCAATTAAGCTTTAATCCCTCTGAAGTGGATCGTCCTGCTCATTTACTCACTCTATCAGCGAAAAGCGACGATGCTTTAGATGATTTAGCGCAAAAATGGGTCAACTATTTAGAGAAAAATCCTCAATTAAACCTAGCAGACTTAGCTTTTAGTGCCAACACGGGACGAGGACAATTTAACCATCGTCTGGCAATTTTGGCAAAATCAACCCTTGAAGCCAAGGACTCTTTAACAGCATTTACGCAAAAACAACCTTGTTTGAATGTTTTCAGCCAAGCAGTTGCAAAAAGTCGTCAAAATAAGATTGCTTTCTTGTTTACAGGACAAGGTTCTCAGTATGCAGACATGGGACGACAACTGTATGAAACTCAACCCACCTTTCGTCATGCCTTAGAGGAATGCGATCGCTTATTGCAACCTTACCTAGAAAAGTCCTTATTAGAGGTTTTATACAGTGATTCTAGCTTATTAGACCAAACTGCTTATACTCAACCCGCCCTATTCGCCATTGAATACGCATTATATAAATTATGGCAGTCTTGGGGCATTAAACCTGATGGGGTTTTAGGTCATAGTGTGGGGGAATATGTGTCCGCTTGTGTTGCAGGGGTTTATTCTCTCGAAGAGGGAATCAAGTTAATTGCCGAAAGAGGACGCTTAATGCAGTCTTTACCCCAAAAAGGCGCAATGGCAGCCATATTTGCCCCTATTGAAACAGTAAAATCTGTTATTTCTCCTTATGGGGATCAAGTTGAGATTGCAACTATCAATAGTTCGGAAAATATTGTTATTTCGGGTGATAAGGAAGCGATTAATCAGATTAAAGCAGATTTAGAATCACAAAGCATTGAAGTGCGTCTGCTTAAGGTATCTCATGCTTTTCATTCCGGGATGATGCAACCGATATTAGGGGAATTTAAAGTGATCGCTGGTAAAATTACCTATAAAACACCCCAATTAGATTGGATTTCCACCGTCACAGGTGAAGAAATCAGCCAAGCAGTAACAGAGGACTATTGGTGTCAACAAGTGCGTCAATGCGTCCAATTTGCCCCGGCAATAGAAACCTTAGCCAGCCAAGGTTATAATCTATTTATTGAAATCGGCTCTCATCCGATTTTAACGAGATTGGGTCAAAAAACCCTAGCAAACCCTGATTATCTGTGGTTATCTTCCCTACAACGAGGACAGGATGATTGGCAAATTTTATTACAAAGTGTGGCGAAATTAGCCGTTTCTGGGGTTAATATTGATTGGAATGGCTTTGATAAAGATTATGCTCGTCTTCGTCTTCCTTTACCTACTTATGCTTTCCAAAAACAACCCTACTGGTTAACCGTAGAGGCGCCTGGTTTACGCCCAACCCAAGGGACAGAAACCGTAGAAGGGCAAGACTTACACCAAAGTCAAGAAACAGAAACTTTAGGGGTGCCTGGCTTGCGCCCAACCCAAAAACAAAACAAAATCAAGGCTGAAAGCTTAGAAAGTCAATTAATTGCCTTAATAAGTAAAATTACGGGTTTAAATCCTCAGCAATTGAGTTTGAATGTTTCCTTGGAAGCAGATTTAGGGTTAGATTCTATTATGATGACCCAATTAATGAATGGGTTACTATCATTAATTCCTGAAGAAAATCGTAGTCAATTTAGTGAAACCTTTTCCCTACGCCATTTAATGCAAGTCTCTAATCTTCAGGAATTATTAACGATTCTTGCCGATTGGCAACAATTAGAAGAAGACAATCAAGCAGAAAGCCTAGAAAGTCAATTAATTGCCTTAATAAGTAAAATTACGGGTTTAAATCCTCAGCAATTGAGTTTGAATGTTTCCTTGGAAGCAGATTTAGGGTTAGATTCTATTATGATGACCCAACTAATGAACGGTTTACTGTCATTAATTCCTGAAGAACAACGTAGTCAATTTAGTGAAACCTTTTCCCTACGCCATTTAATGCAAGTCTCCAATCTTCAGGAATTATTAACCCTTCTTCAATCTCATACTTCATCCCCGAAACCTCAAATATCGAACCCTAAACCACAAACCAAAAACCTCAAAACACAATCCTCGAATCTGGTTCCTATTCTCCATAGTCAAATTCCCTTGTTAATGAGTTATTGGAGTCTCAATTCTAATAGTTTATTTACTAAGGTTAAAATCGCAGGAGAATTTGACTTAAATATTGCTCAACAAGCATGGAAACTGTTAATTAATCGACATCCCATGTTACGGGCGCAATTTCAGATTCCAGAAGATGCCGCCTGCTTTGCAGAGTATCAATTAGAAGTGCTAGAAAATCCGATTCCTCCTGAAATTCTTGTTAAAGATTTCACCACTTTAACTCCTGAGGAACAAGGGGAAAAAATTGAAGAAGAAATCTATCATTGGTTAAACTATAACTGGTCCTTAACGCAATGGCCGTTGCATGGATTTTCTGTTCTTAAATTATCTGATCAAATTCATCAATTATTTTTAGGGAATGAACACTTAATTTCAGATGGTTTAAGTAACCATGTCATGATGCGAGAATTCTTGGAAATTTACCGCGCTCTAGTTGCTAAAGAAACGCCAAATCTTCCCCCTACATTGACTGTAGAAGATTATCGAAAACAGGTTCAATTAATGAACGATTGGCAAGATATTGAGGAAGATCGAGCTTTAGCAGAATACAATAATGCTGTGTCTGGAATGTCCTATCGTTGGCAACCTAAACAGCAAAAAAATGCTCAAAATCATCCTCTCTTTTACAACCAAAAGTATGTACTTTCAGCAGAAACTACCTCTCAATTAATCGACAAAACCCGTCAATGGCGAGTCCCGATGAATGCACTATTATTAGGTGCATTTATAAAAACTATGTCACAACTAGATTCAAAAGCTGAAAACATCGTAATTTCGATTCCCACCAGTGGACGAATTTACCCCGAAGTAGATGCAACAGGTGTGGTTAGTAGTTTTGCTCAAAATCTGGCATTAACTTTTGCTAAACCTCAATCTGATCAAGATTGGCCGACCTTTTTAAGCCAAATTCAGCAAATTGTACAACAACATATTGGCACTGGTTTAGATCGGGCGCAAACTCGTCAAATGGGAACAATTTTTCGAGATAATATTACCCTAGAAAATGGTAAAATCCCCCCCCATAGTCTTTATTTGATACAGGAGGCTTTAAAGTCTAATTTATACCTTCCTTATACGGGACAAACTCACCTGCAAACTCGGTATGATACTCTATCAATTACTGACTATCAAGCAGGAGGAATGAACGCCACTGGAACAATTGATATTTTGCAAGAAATCTTTAATAATCGTCTTCATTTATTTGCAAGTTACGATTACCATCACTTTGACTTATTGCTAATAGATCAATTAATGACAGCCTATGTCAGCCAAATTGAAGAACTAGCCAATTTACCCGTCCAGGATCAAGTTATTATTTATCATCCTTCATCTATTGCTCTTAATACAGAGATTGAAGAAATGCTACGACAAATAACTTCCGAAATTTGTCATTGGACAATTGAAGAAGACGAAATAAGTGATGATTTGGAGGCAGATTTAGGACTAGATTCTTTAGAACGCATTCGCCTTGTTACCAAGCTAGAAGGGATTTATGGCAAACAATATCGCCAAGACCTTTTAAATTGTCGTACCTTGCAAGAAATGGCGGTTATTTTAGCCCCATCTCAACCTTCAATACTCAACAGCTATGCGTAAAATATAGCCCTACAAATCAAGTTTAGGACGAACAAAAATATGTCATTCTTACCTAGGTAAGAATCCACAAATATTTATGATATCTTGAACGTTTTTGTACGGCTATAACTCAACCAGCGAAGGTTCGTAATCAGTCCTTAATGGCTACCTTTTAAAAGACCAATGGGCGCAAGCCTTGCGCCCCTACCACCTAACATCTAATAGAGGATTATTCTTATGGCCTTTTCCCCCGAAATTCCCTACTATAAAATTATTAAACAAGCACAATTAACCCCTGATGCGATCGCTGTTTTAGATGAGACTTGTCCCCTAACTTATCAACAATTAGACCATCTTTCTAATCAAGTTGCTGCTTATTTACAGACTCAAGGTGTTAACCCCAATACCAGAGTAGGAATTATGACGGAACGAAATCCGCGCATGATCATTGGTATTTTAGGAATTCTTAAAGCAGGGGGCTGTTATGTACCCTTAGATCCCGATTATCCCGTCGAAAGATTGCGTTATATTCTTGATCATGCCACTATCGAGATTTTACTTACCGAACATCAGGTAAGTGAACAGTTAATTTCTTGTGTGACAGAACCTTTACCCTTGCAAACCGTCCTCTTTTTAGATGAAGGAGAAAGATTAAACAAAATTAATGATTTAACTCAGATTACCACTTCTATCTGGCAAAAACACAGTAAAGAATCCATAAATCTTTGTAATCGTCCTGAGGATTTAATGGTAATTCTTTATACCTCTGGCTCAACAGGACGGCCAAAAGGGGTAATGTTAAACCATCGCGGTTATATGAATCGTCTAGAATGGATGCAAAAGACATTTTCCCTGAAAACAGGCGACCGCGTGGCACAACGCACCTCTTTTTGCTTCGATATTTCCGTATGGGAAATTTTCTGGACGTTAATGGAAGGTGCAACAATATGTCCCGTCAAACGCGAAGTAGTCTTAAATCCTTGGCAATTTGCTGCATGGATTAAAAAGACTAAAATTAATGTAATGCACTTTGTTCCCTCCCTCTTTGGGGAATTTATCAGTGCGATTGAAAACGAATCTTGGACATTTCCTGATTTACGCTGGTTAATCTTTAGTGGGGAAGCCTTACCCATGTCTTTTATCCAAAAATGGCTTGATTGTTATGGATTAAAGACAGGTTTAGCCAATCTTTATGGACCGACAGAAGCCTCAATTGATGTGACTTACCATATTATTACAGAACGTCCTGACGAACGCACCAGCAGCCAAATTCCCATCGGAAAAGCGATCGATAATGTCTATCTCAAAGTGTTGGATGATCAGATGCAACTTGTTAAACAAGGGGAAATGGGAGAACTTTGGCTTGGTGGCGTACAATTAGCGTTAGGATACCTCAAAGATACTGAAAAAACCGCTAAAGCGTTCTGTTCTAATCCTTTTTCTGATGTCTCTGGCGACTATATTTATCGGACAGGCGATCTAGTCAAGGAATTACCCGATGGTACGCTGGAATATCATGGACGTATCGATAATATGGTCAAAATTCGGGGTTTTCGCATTGAACTAGGGGAAATTGAGAGCATCTTAACCACTCATCCCAACGTACGGGAGTCCGCCGTTTTAGCTATTGATTACGGCGAAGGACAAAAACGATTAATTGCTTGTTTATCGGGGGATAAAATCAAAAACCGAGTTCTCAAAGCACATTTAGAGCAGAAACTCCCCCATTACATGATTCCTCAACGATTCGCTTGGTTTCCACAACTTGCTAAGAATCATAACGGAAAGTTAGACCGTAAAGCATTAGCCGCCGAATTACTTCCTGCTCCCGCTGCTCCCGCTGCTCCCCCTACTCCTTCTCTTATACCCCTTGGACCGGCACAAAGTTGGTTAGTCAACTATTTTGAACCTCCCTATCAATGGTTGGGTTATACTCGTTTTCTCTATCATCAGTCTTTGAATCTTGATATTTTCAATCAAGCTGCTAATCTTTTGGTGCAACGTCATGAAGCTTTTCGGACGGTTTGCCTACAAAATCAAGGTAAATGGCAGCAATACCTGATCAATGATCCTCAACCTATCCTAGCAAATTATTGGGATGGAAGCCACTTAACAGAAGCAGAACGTAATGCTAAAATCAAAGCTCAAATGTCAGATTTAGCTAAAACAATCCAGATTGACCGTTGGCCACTCACTGCCACTCTTGTGGTTAAAGTTAGTCCCTATTGCTACGATATTACGATGATCGCTCACCACATCATTGCCGATATGTTAAGTGCAACCATCTTGTTTAAGGAACTTTGGAGTGCCTATCATCAATTATTGGTAGGAAGTGAGCCGACTTTTTCTAACCCTAATCCTCAGTCTTACTTAGATTTTGTACAAGTCTTGAGGGATGAGGAGAAAAAAGGAACAATGAACGAACACTTGAATTATTGGAAGGAACAATTTCCCGATGCAGAGGGTCGCTTTGAAGTCCCCGTCGATCATGTCAAAGGCCCAAATATTGAAGCTTCTGCCGAAAGTGAGCGATTTGTCCTAAGTAAAGCGCAAACTAAACAGTTATTAAGCCAAGGCAAGGCTTATTATCAGTCTAACTTTTATCCTATTCTCCTTGCTCCTTTATACCGTTTATTAGGTGATTGGAGTCAACGCCAACAGGTGGTTATCAGTCATCGTAGTCATGGGCGAGATTTAGGCGAAGGTCAGCCTTTTATGGAAAGTATGGGCAATTATGCTGTAAATTTTCCCATAGGCATTAATTTATCCACTTCTACGACTTGGGAAAAAACTATCAGTACCATCAATGAGCAGTTTGAAAGCTTACCAATGAATGGCGTAACTTATGATTGGATCGGTGAGTCTTTACCTGAATATCTCTATCCTGATAGTAATTTAACCTCAGTACGGGCTAATTATCTGGGAAATCGTTCTGTTCCTCTCTCTGACTTGTTTGAGTTTGTTTATGGCGAGCGCGATTGTCGTTTATCGCCACCGGATCAAAAACGTACCACATTGATTGAATTCTTTTTCCTAATCATAGATGGTCAGTTAGAGATAAGAATTGAATATTCTCGTAATTTCCATCTTCCTACGACCATTCAAAAAATCGGACAAGATTATCTCATTCTTCTTGAGGAATTAGAGCCTATTGACGTTGCTGATTCGTAACCGTTCAGGGGGGGGTGTCAAGCAGCCAGTGGCATTGACTCAGTGGCAGAACTCTCCTAG
>NZ_CAIP01000428.1 GCF_000297435.1 Microcystis sp. T1-4
CCCTCGCCAGCAGGACTGTATCTTAGAATACATTTTAACCAGCAAACCTAAGAGAGCCTTCGCACCGGTGAATACCACATAGGGGTTTTCTGCATCGATCCAATTTTTTCTAGAATGGGGAGAAAAGTAATTGCCATCGATCCATGATTCAGAGTATCTCGTCCTCTTGGTTGTCTGAGTATTCCTCGGCAGTTGCCGCGGGAATTTGCGCTATTTTAGTCTTTTTTGGTTGGTTATGCCTACACCTTAATCTGATCGGCCCGGCTTTTATCCTACTAGCGATCGCATATCTGGTGGGAGGATACGAGAGTACCCAAGCAGGATTGACGACTTTATGGGAGGAAAAAGAACTGGATGTGGACCTGTTAATGATTGTAGCGGCCTTGGGGGCGGCGATTTTGGGACTCTGGGACAGTAATTACTATCTCATCATCGATGGAGCCATTTTAATCCTGATTTTCGCTATTAGTGGTGCTTTAGAACAGATTGCCATGGCAAAAACCGATCGCAATATTCGTTCTCTCATGGCCATGACTCCCGATACTGCTAGATTAATCACGGGAGACAGGGAAAAAGAGGTTCCTATCAAGCAATTACGGATAGGGGACACAGTTTTGGTCAAACCGGGTGAATTAATCCCCATTGACGGCATTATTATGGAGGGAAACAGTCCCATTAATCAAGCGCCAATTACGGGAGAATCCCTTCCCGTGGATAAAACCATCGGTGAAGAAGTCTTTGCGGGAACTCTCAACGGTGCGGGAGTGCTACGTTTAAAGGTGGAAACTCCCCCCGAAAGTCGCTTAATTGAGAGGGTGATTCGTTTGGTAGAAAAGGCACAAAATGAATCCCCTCCCTCCCAAGAGTTTATCGAAGGTTTCGAGCGGGGTTATGCGAAAATTATCGTGATTTTGGGCTTAATTTTCGGGATTTTACCGCCTTTTTTCTGGGGTTGGACCTGGGAAACCACTATCTATCGGGCCTTAATTTTTCTCGTGGTGGCTTCTCCCTGTGCTTTAATGGCCTCAATTATGCCAGCTTTGTTATCGGGTATCGCTAACGGGGCAAAACAGGGGATTTTATTCAAAAATGGCGCAAGATTGGAGATGATCGGCCGCATACGAGCGATCGCTTTTGATAAAACCGGCACTCTCACCCTTGGTAAGTTGCAAGTGGTGGAAATTATCCCTATCCATGCAGTCAGCGAAAATGAGGTGTTAGCGGTGGCTGCATCCCTAGAATCCTGTTCGGAACATCCCATCGGGTCTGCTATTACCGCCACAGCCAGGGAACGTGGTATAAATTTCTTCAGTGCTAATCAGGTGCAAGCGGTATCGGGACGGGGTATCACGGGAAAAATTGCCGATAAGTCGGTATCTGTGGGCAATTTTGCCTATATTCGTGACCATATTGCTGATCTTGACCAGAATATCCTAGCTATCCGCGAACGTTTACAAAAAGAAGGTAAAACCCTCGTCTGGGTAGTACAAGAGAATCAGATAATCGGGGCGATCGCTGTAGCCGATAGCCTGCGGGAATCGGCAGTTAATCTGGTGAAGCAGCTAAAAAAGATCGGTATCGAACATATCGTTTTAATTACGGGTGATAATCAACAAAGTGCCGATAAAGTTGCGGAAAAACTCGGTATTGAGGAGGTTTACGCTGATTTACTGCCCGAAGATAAGTTAACCGTGATCAAAAATCTGCAAGAAAAATATCACACTGTCGCTATGGTGGGGGATGGCATTAATGACGCGCCCGCTTTAGCTATGGCTAATGTGGGGATTGCCATGGGAAAAGCTGGTAGTGATGTGGCCTTGGAAACGGCCGATATTATCCTTATGTCCGATAATTTAGCCAAAATTCCCAGCGCGATTAACCTTGGTCGTCGTGCCAATCGCATTGTTAAACAGAATATCACTTTCGCCCTCGCGTTTATCGGCATATTGCTAATAGCCAATTTTGCCGGTGATATAACTTTACCTCTTGGTGTCATCGGTCATGAAGGATCGACGGTATTAGTGACTCTAAGCGGTTTAAGATTGTTCAAATAGGGATAAAAATACAGAGAACTATGGGCGAAATCCAGGCAATCCGAGGCACAAAAGATATTTTACCGGCGGAGGTCGGTTACTGGCAGTGGTTAGAGGAAACTGCCAGCAGAATTTTAGGGACTGCGCTGTATCAAGAGATACGAACTCCCATTTTTGAACAGACGCAACTTTTTGAACGGGGTATCGGGGAAGCGACGGACGTGGTGGGTAAAGAAATGTACACTTTCCTAGATCGCGGTCAACGTTCCCTGACTTTGCGACCGGAGGGAACGGCTGGGGTCGTTCGCGCCTATATTGAACACAAATTACAGGCCGCCGGAGGAGTACAAAGACTCTGGTATAAGGGGCCGATGTTTCGTTATGAACGTCCGCAAGCGGGTAGGCAGCGACAGTTTCATCAAATCGGGGTCGAATTGTTGGGAACTGATGACCCTAGGGCGGATGTGGAAGTAATTACCCTTGCCAGCGAGATATTAAAAGCTGTGGGGCTAGAAAACCTAAAATTAGATATTAATTCCCTGGGAAATGCCCAAGATAGGCAAAATTATCGTCAGGCCTTGCTAGATTATTTGACTCCCTACAAAGCTGATTTAGACGCGGATTCTCAACAGAGATTAGAAAAAAATCCCCTGCGAATTTTGGATAGTAAGGACGAAAAAACCAAGATTATCTGTGAGAATGCCCCCAGTATTCTTGAACATCTCAGTAGTGATTCTCAAAAGCATTTTGAACGGGTGCAATCTTTACTAACCGATTTGGGAGTTATCTATAATCTTAATCCCTCTTTAGTGCGAGGATTGGACTATTACACCCATACGGCCTTTGAAATTCAGTCCGATGATTTAGGCGCTCAAGCCACGGTTTGCGGTGGTGGTCGTTATGATGGTTTAATAGCTCAATTAGGCGGACCAGACACGCCGGCAGTGGGTTGGGCGATCGGTTTAGAACGTCTGATTATATTATTACAACAAAAGCAATCTTTATCTTTTTTGGTTCCCGATTTTTATCTCGTCTCCAAAGGAGAAAAAGCTGAGGCGCGCAGTGTGGTGTTAGCGCAGCAATTACGCGGATTGGGGTTTAGCGTCGAGTTAGACTTAAGCGGCAGCGCTTTCGGAAAACAATTTAAACGGGCTGATCGAGCTAAGGCCGTGGGCTGTATAATTTTGGGGGATGCTGAGGCTGAAAATGGCACGGTACAACTGAAATGGATGGCCACCCAAGAACAAATTAGTCTAACCCAAGCGGATTTATTGACACAAGCAAGGGAATTAAAAGCGCAAATCTCTCGGCACAAATCCTAAGTTTTAGCGTCATGGCCAAACATTAGGCTCTCTTGTTCTTTGTGTCCTTTGTGGTTAGTTCTACTCGCTGGGTGCATCTCATTTTTGTAAATCTACCAATTGGGATTTTTACGGGGAAACCCTCTGCTAAAATCGGACGTTGTTTCTGATTTTACCACTCAATCCAGG
>NZ_CAIP01000427.1 GCF_000297435.1 Microcystis sp. T1-4
CTTGATAAGGGGGTGTCTGATAATTTTTAACACCTACCTACTTATTGATTACAGCTTAAACTGTTTCATAAAAGCTCGATCGATCCGATCTTTCCATAACCATAATAACGGTGATTGCCACGAAAAACCGCCCCAAGATGCGATCGCTTTTTGGTCTCCTGTCCCGATTAAACTGAGATAATTTTTCTGGGGAAAATAGGGTTTTAATGGCTGATTTTGCAGAATTCTGACTAAATTATCGAACAGAGGTTTACCTTGTCGGACGGCAAAAACTCCCGCTTTCGGACGGGGATAATCTGGAATCGTGGCAATATCTCCCACGGCAAAAATATGGGGATGGGAAAGGGATTGCAGATAATTATTCACTAAAATAAACCCTTTTTCATCTGTCAGTAATCCTGACGCTTTAATCCAACTAGGGGCCGAGGCAGTCGTTACCCAAATTGTATAATCCGTGGGCAAAACTAACCCCGATGAACAGATAATCCGATCTGCTTGCACTGCCGTCACATCCGTTGATAAATATAATCTAATTCCCCTTTGTTTAAAAATATTCTCCAAACGTTGGCCGACCCAATTATTATGGTTCGGTAGTAGTTTTTTTCCTCGATGAATTAGAGACAAATTCAAATTACTGCTAGAGTTGAGAATTTTGGCCAAACGGGACTGCATATTTAAAGCTAATTCGACCCCGCCCGCGCCACCACCAACAATGACGATATTTAAAGGATTATTGGGGTTACTAACCGCTTTTTTCAGGATTTCTTGCCATCCTTCCCGAAAAATCGGCACCGGTTTGGCGGGAATAGCGTACTCTTTAGCACCGATAACATTATCCACTGCTGGGATGCTGCCGATATCGATCGAGAGATAATCAAAGGGAATTGGTGAAGAATTATGACAAATTACTTGACATTTTTCCGTATCTATGGAATCAGCCTTAGCTAAACAGAATTGCGCTTGAGAATACCTAGCTAGAGAAGGTAAATCGATATGAGTTTCGGCAAAATCATAAAAACCGGCGATGTAGCCGGGTAACATTCCCGAATAGGGGGTATGGGTGACATCGCTAATTAAAGTTAATTGAACGTTTTTTAGGGGTGATTGCCCCCAAAGACGAAGGGCGATCGCATGACTATGACCACCACCGATAAAAACTAGGCGCTTGACTAAATCCATAAAAAAAGGGGATTGCTGCCGGAAAAGTTAAATTCTAATGAATATATCTTCTGACACAGAAATTCTGTTGCAAAATCGAGGGTAGATAGACAAAAACTCAAGGCATCGAGGCCAGGAACTTGTAACCAATGACAGTCAATTGGGATTTTGATCTTTTCGGACTCGATATTCTTAAGCAAATTCTATCTATTATCTTCGCTTCCCAATAGAGAGAAGTCTATGCAAGAAGTTTATATCGTGGCCGCTGTCCGGACTCCAATTGGTCGTTTTGGTGGGGGATTAATCGGATTATCCCCGGCCGATTTAGGGGCAACAGTGATGAAATCTGCCCTAGAAATCGCTAATTTGCCCCCAGAAGCCCTAGATTTGTACATTTTCGGCAATGTTTTGGGATCGGGTCATGGTCAACTCATCCCTCGACAAGCGGCGATTAAAGCGGGAATTCCCGTAAGCGTGGACGGATATCGGGTGGATATGGTTTGTTCTTCGGGAATGATTGCCGTTAGTAACGCTGCCACCTCAATTCGCGCCGGCGAAGCGGATCTCGTCCTCGCCGGTGGCATCGAATCCATGTCCCAAACTGGCTTTTTTCTCTCCCATCGGGCCCGGTGGGGTTATAAATTCCTTATGGGTGCGCCGGAACAATTAACCGACCTATTACTGCACGATGGCCTAACCGATGCTACCACGACTGAGGGCATGGGTTCCCAAGTCGATCGCCTCTGTCTCGATCGCGGGGTTTCTCGGCAAGCATTGGACGAAATTGCCGCCTTATCCCACCAAAGAGCAGCCACAGCCACAGAAAAAGGCTGGTTTAACGGCGAAATCGTGCCAATTGAGCTTAAATCTAAGAAAGGTTCCACAATTATCGCTCAAGATGAGGGTATTCGTTCCGATAGTACCCCAGAAGGTTTAGGAAAACTGCGGCCAGCTTTTAACCCGTCGGGAGTTTTAACCGCAGGCAATAGTAGTCAGATTTCCGATGGGGCTGCCGCTATCCTTTTAGCCAGTCAAAAAGCCGTGGATCAGTACGGTTTAAAACCAATTGCCAAAATCCTCGGCGGCGCTGTGGGTGCTGGCAAAACCGATCGCTTCCCAGAATTCCCCGTCCTAGCGGTGAAAAAATTGCTATCATCTCTAGATAAAACGATCGAAGATTTCGATTTAGTGGAAAATAACGAAGCTTTTGCCTTAAATAATCTGCTTTTTGAGATGGATCTGGGGTTAGCGAGGGAAAAACAAAACGTTCACGGTGGTGCGATCGCCTTGGGTCATCCCATCGGCGCTTCCGGAGCGCGGATTCTGGTGACGTTAATTAATGCGTTGAAAGTACAGGATAAAACCCTCGGTATGGGGGCCATCTGTCATGGGACCGGTGGCGGAACAGCGATCGCAATTGAAAGAGTTTAGGAGGAAAAAGCTATGGTATCTCTGGGACTAGAGGAGAAAGTTATCGTCGTTACCGGCGGAAATCGAGGCATTGGGGCGGCTATTGTCTCTCTTTTGATAGAATTGGGGGCCAAGGTGGCCTACACGGATTTAGCCACCGATAATCCCCAGGGTTTAGGCATTGTCGCCGACGTGACTAAGTTGGAATCCATGGAAGCGGCAGCTCAACAAATTGAAGCGGAATTGGGACCGGTTTACGGCATCGTCGCTAACGCGGGGATTACCAGAGATAACTTTTTCGCTAAATTAACGCCGCTAGATTGGGATTTAGTGATTAATGTCAACCTAAAAGGGGTTAATCACACGATTAAGCCGTTTATTGAGGGAATGTACGAACGACAAGCGGGATCGATCGTTTGTATTAGTTCTATTTCCGGTGATCGCGGTAATGCCGGCCAAACTAATTACGCAGCCACAAAAGCGGCAGTTATCGGTTTAGTCAAATCCTTAGCGCGAGAAGCTGCTCGTTACAATATTCGCGCCAACGCGATTGCGCCGGGGTTTATTAACACGGAAATGACTTTAGCGATTCCCGATAAAGTTCGCGATAAAATCACCGCCGAAATTCCCTGTCGTCGCTTCGGTGAACCCGCAGATATCGCTTGGGCAACTGCTTATTTACTCTCTCCTGTTGCCAGCAGTTATGTCTCTGGAGAAGTCCTCAGAGTTAATGGGGCCCATCACACTTAATCAGTTATCAGTTATCAGTTATCAGTTATCAGTGGGTAAGTTATCAGTTATCTAATTCAAAGATGGAAAATGTGTTTGTTATCGAAAAAATCGGGTCTAAAACCTGGCATTTTAAGGCGAAAAGTTTTTGGAGCGGGGCATAAATCACCATTATAAAAACGGACTCCTGCCCCTTGCCTCCGTTATTTAGTGCCCGTTTAGCTAGTAAATAGGAGAGAAAAAATTATCAATCAGGAGTCTGAAGAAACGGTTAATGACGAGATGCGAACTGAATATGACTTTTCTGGTGGTATTCGTGGCAAATATTATCAAGCTTATCGACAGGCTAGTAATGTGATAATTCTCGATCCCGATGTGGCGGAAATTTTTCAAGATTCAGCCTCAGTCAATGAAGCGTTAAGATTACTAGCAAAAATTGCCAAGTCTGGAAAAATATGACTTATCAGTTATCAGTTATCGGGTGTAGAGTTGGTTAGTAAACTAGCGAAATCAGCGTTAAAGGAAAAGGGCAAAAATAATGGATAAACCGACACAAGCTTGGAGTGAGATGGCCGCCGATTACGTCAATCTTTGGACAGAAACCGGGGCAAAAATGTGGTCAAGTTGGTTTGATATGATGGGGGCGATACCGACTCCTATGGGCAATATTAAACCAGAATTACAAGAGGCAACCCAGCGCTATTTTGATAATCGGGATTTGTTGATCAAATTCCTAAAATTATCGGTGGAAGCTTGGGAAAGTATTTTCCCGAAAATGCAAACAGGAGAAAACTGGCAAACAATTTTAGATAATTATACCCAACAGATGCGCGGTCAACTGAATAGTTTTACTGCCACCACTTCCCAGGGTAGTCAAGATGTCAGTCAACTATGGACAATTTACCTGCAACAATTACAAAGTCTCAATCATTTATGGTTCGATCCTTTCGTGCTGTCAAATGACACAATAACCAAAGCTTGGTTAGGTAATACTTCTTCTTTGATCGAACTCAATAATATCTATTGGCAGAAGTTTTATGATGAAACTTTTGGCCAATGGTTACAGATGCCTTTATTAGGATTGCCGCGAGAATTTAACCGCAAATTACTCGATAGTTTTGAAACTTGGCGCGTTCTTTATCAGGCTAGTATTAACTATCAAATTGTGCTGGCTGATATTCAAGTTAAATCCTTTGAAGCTTTAACTAAAAAATTAGTTTTCCTAGCAGAAAAAGGTCAACCTGTCAAGAATTGGCGAGAATTTCAAGATGTGTGGAGTGTAGTCGCTGATGATATTTTTGAAAAGGCTTTTTGTCAACCAGAAAACCTAAAAGTAAGGGGAAAATTTATTAATTCCCTCAATGATTATCGCATCAAACAGCAGGATTTAATGGAAATTTACCTGCGTTCGATGAATCTGCCTACCCGCAGCGAAGTCGATGAAATTCATCGGACTATCTATGAGTTACGCAAAGAGGTAAAAAGTCTCAAAAAAGCTTTAGGAGAAAAAAAAGCAGTAGAAAGTAACAATTAGTTAATTGTGCTTGACAATCAGTTATCAGTTATCAGTTATCAGTTATCAGTTATCAGTTATCGGATTGCAGTTTTAAGTATATAGTGTTAGGTGAAAACTTCGGAACTTTCTTTTCACTGATTACTGTTTACTGTTCACTGCTCACTGAAAAATCCCCACTTTTCTAGGAGAATTAAATTATGTGGCCATTTTTGACGCAAGTGAAACTGGAAGATTTTACCCAAGATTATCTAGAATTAACTCAGAAAAATCTCAAAGGTTTAGACAATCTCAAACGAGTTAAAGAAGAAGATATTCAGTGTGGAGTCTCGGAAAAAGAAGCAGTTTATCGGGAAGATAAAATCATTCTCTACCACTTTAAACCCGTGGTTGAAAAACCCTTCGAGATTCCCTTGCTGATGGTTTATGCTTTGGTCAATCGTCCCTACATGGTAGATTTACAGGAAGGGCGTTCTTTAGTGGCCAATCTGCTGAAATTAGGCTTAGATATCTACTTAATTGATTGGGGATATCCCACCAGAAGCGATCGCTGGTTAACCCTTGATGATTATATCAATGGTTATGTCAATAATTGCGTCGATTTTATTCGTCAAAGTCACCATCTCGACAAAATTAATCTGCTAGGAATCTGTCAGGGGGGAACCTTTAGTTTATGCTATAGTTCCCTCTATCCCGATAAGATAAAAAATCTGGTGACAATGGTGACACCGGTGGACTTTTATCAAACCGAGACCCTCTTAAATATGCGCGGGGGGTGTTCCTTGGGGTCCGAAGCATTAGACATCGATTTAATGGTAGATGCTATGGGCAATATCCCGGGAGATTTTCTTAACTTAGAGTTTCTGGAATTGAAACCTTTGCAGTTAGGTTATCAGAAATACCTCGATTTTCCTGACATCATGGAAGACGAATCAAAATTAGTTAATTTTCTGCGTATGGAAAAATGGATTTTTGATAGTCCCGACCAAGCGGGAGAATCCTACCGACAGTTTCTCAAGGATTTCTATCAGCAAAATAAACTGATTAAAGGGGAAGTGATGTTAGGAGATAAACGGGTAGATTTACACAATCTGACCATGCCAATTCTCAATCTTTATGCGGATAAAGATCACCTTGTCCCTCCCGCTTCTTCCCTCGCTTTAGGGAATTATATCGGTACTTCTGACTATACCGCTTGTGCTTTCCCCGTCGGACATATCGGAATGTATGTCAGTGGCAAAGTGCAACGGGATTTACCCCCCGCTATTAGCGATTGGTTGAAAGCAAGAGCTTAACAATCCTAGAAAATATCCCCTTTTCCCAGTTTGGGAGAGGGGTGTAACACAATACAACACATCGATAAAAAAACATCTACGGGCAGTAAAATAAACTTTTGTAACAGAGGATGTTAAGCACTGTTGCAAGATCGGGCAGAATCGGAGAATCTCGTTCCTTTTGGCTAAACCCCTGTGGTACACTGCAAAGCGTACTCGCTCGTAAGTATGTAGGAGAAAACCTGAGTGTTAAGAGTCGCTGTTGTGGGTTCAGGGCCGGCCGGTTCTTCGGCGGCAGAAACATTAGCTAAAGCAGGCATTGAAACCTATTTATTTGAACGCAAATTAGATAATGCTAAACCCTGTGGTGGAGCGATTCCTCTCTGTATGGTGAGCGAATTTGACCTACCTCCTGAAATTATCGATCGCCGGGTGAGAAAAATGAAAATGATCTCCCCCTCTAACGTCGAAGTCGATATTAATCTCGATAATCAAGACGAATATATCGGAATGTGTCGTCGGGAAGTCCTCGACGGTTTTATGAGAGAGCGCGCCCATAAATTAGGAGCGCATTTAATCAACGGAACCGTTTACGGTCTCGACATTCCCACCAATAGCACCGATCCCTATACCCTACACTACGCTGATCACTCCAACGGCAATTCCCAAGGGGAAATGAAATCTCTGAAGGTGGATGTGGTTATCGGTGCCGACGGTGCTAATTCTCGCATTGCTAAAGCTATTGATGCTGGGGATTACAACTATGCGATCGCTTTCCAAGAACGCATCCGTCTTCCCCAAGATAAAATGGCCTACTACGAAGACCTGGCCGAAATGTATGTAGGAAAAGACGTATCCCCCGACTTCTACGCTTGGGTATTCCCCAAATACGATCACGTCGCCGTCGGTACTGGCACAATGAAGGTCAATAAAGCCATGATTAAAGACCTACAAGCTGGTATTCGCGCTCGCGCGGCCCGTCGTCTGGAAGGAGGCGAAATCATCCGGGTGGAGGCTCACCCCATCCCCGAACATCCCCGTCCTCGTCGTGTAGTTGGTCGCGTGGCCCTCGTAGGTGATGCTGCGGGAACAGTTACCAAGTCTTCGGGAGAAGGCATCTATTTCGCCGCTAAATCGGCGCGGATGTGTGCGGAAACCATTGTCGAAGTCACCAACGGCGGCCAACGTATCCCCACAGAGGACGAGTTAAAACTCTACCTCAAGCGTTGGGATAAGAAATACGGTATGACCTATCTGGTATTAGATATTCTGCAACGGGTTTTCTACCGTACCGATGCCACCCGGGAAGCTTTTGTGGAAATGTGTTCCGATAAGGACGTACAGAAGATGACTTTTGACAGTTATCTCTATAAAACCGTTGTTCCCGCTAATCCTCTCGTACAAATGAAGATTACTGCTAAAACCATCGGTTCTCTCCTGCGCGGTAACGCTTTAGCTCCTTAAAATCAATTGATAACTAGAAAACCCAATCTCCGGCGGTGGTTGGGTTTTCTTTTGGGTCGTCCCTTCCTGTCTTCTCTAATTCAAACAAAAATATCGCCTCACCAGCAATCTCTAAGTACCGCCTCACCTCAAATCTAGAGAAATAACGCTCTTTTAATACCATAATTCGGGTATCAGGTCATAATAACCAGCTTGGGGCGGTGGGTAAATACCCGCTTCGATTTTTTCGATAATAGTCGGCCAAGCTTGTCTAAAAGCGGCAGAGCGCTCGTTGGGGTGCAGAGTCCAACCCTTGGCATTGGTGAGAGTGGCGCGATAGTAGTTGCTTTGTTCTAGGGAGCGAGAAACCATAATTTCCCAAGAGTCGAGTTTTCCTTTCCCAGTCACAATATTGCCCCAAGCTTTTAAACCATCGGGTAAATGATCGAGAAAGGTATTTTTATAAGAGCGCCAGAGGGGGGTGATCGGTAAAAGGCGATCGTAGCGACGACAATTAAGTAAATAGGCACGGCTGCCAAAAAATTTAAATTGATAGAATCCGTCGGGATTTTTCGTGCAAGGATGCTGAGAATAAATCGTACCATCGGGCCGGGGTGGGCCGGACAAAGGACGCACAAACATCATTTCTGGATGGGTTTCCATCAACTCAATCCCCTCGCGGATCCAACTGTAATCCTGTTCTTGATAGAGCATCATGTCACTGTCATAATGGACCATATAATCGCTGCGACATGACTCGATTTTGAAGATCGAGCCGAAAATCGGATAACCTTTGTAGTTATGGGTGGAACGGAGGGGACTGCCGAAATGCTTTTGATAGATACGCTGACGATAGCTGGGATCGTAGTTAAAATCCACTAGGCGATCGATTATGCCTTCTTTAACTAATTTTTCAGCACAGGCTCTTAATTCCTCCATTGTACCCAGTCCGGGGCGATTAACCTTTTCCCCGCTTAAGGGGGCCGTGTCAATAGCGAGTACCTTTTCCTGGAAGGGAAACTGACTCATTTTGACTAGATGGGGAATAGTGTTCATCATAAACCAGACATCGGTTCGCGCCGTAAAAAACCAGAGCGAACAACTTGGCAATCCCATTTTGTATAAACCTCACTTTTGTTTGGGTCTTAAATGGGATACATTATAGGGTAATCTTCTAGACAAGTTGACACAATTCCTGATTAACCTATGACTATAGCCCTCGATCGCTTACCCCAATCTTGGCAGGATTTAACCAATCGTTTAACTTATAAGTATTTTCAGATACGCATTGATACACCCAAAGACCCCTATAAAATTCTCTTTCGTCCCCAACCCTATCAGGTTTTATTTATCCTTAGCCATATGCGATCGGGTTCGTCTTTATTAACCCATATCCTCAATTCTAATCCCGAAATTATCGGGTTTGGCGAAACTCATCTGGTTTATGAGAGTGAACAGGATTTTAAAACTTTAATGTTTAAACTCTACTGGCGTTTGCAAGATTTAAACATGAATCATAAATATATTTTAGATAAAGTTCTTCACGATCAGAAATTTTTAGACCATAGTTTTTTGCAATCTGATGCGGTTAAAACCATATTTTTACTACGAGAACCGCAGCGCACTTTAGCCAGTATTCTAGATATTAAACCCCATCAAAATGAGCAGCACGCCCTGGGTTATTATACCGGTCGTTTAGCCACCCTAGAAAGTTATGCTCGATTAATTAACAGCAAAGAAAAGAGTTTATTTATCACCCACGACCAAGTATTAAACCAAAGTCAATTGGTCTTTAATAGTTTACAGAGTCATCTCGATACTAAAACAGGATTTTCTGAAGAATATCGAGTTTTAAAAACCACTGGTACTCGCGGTATAGGCGATTCTTCCGAGAATATCAAAGCGGGTAAAATTATTAAACAAGCCAGAAAATTAGATATAGAAATTTCCGACGATGTTTTAACCCAAGCTCAAAAGGCCTACGATCAATGCTACGAAACCCTCAGCAATTATTGTCATTGTATCTAAGCTGAATTGGGGATTGGCAATAGCGTTGATTCTTTCCTCCGCGTCCAAAAAAAAAACCCTAACTCAACTCTAAGTTGAGCCTTTAGCCAGTCCGATTAGCCTTCAATATTAGCAATTGTAAAGCCCATCTGACACTCGTAGAGATTGGGCTGTTGGCTTCCTCCTTTGCCCAAGGAGTGACCACAGCCTAGTTTACCCTCTCGCCACCGGGGTTGCCCCTGCTGGTTGGCTAAAAGACAGCCCTGACAGACAGAACCCGTATCGAGAATGTGTTCGTCGGTTAAAATCACTAACATGACGTTCACCCCCATTAATCTCTGATTTGTCTCTATTGTAAAAGGTTTTTTCTGAGATGTAGTGGCGCGCTATACATTCCGCTACTTTTTGGCTTTTTTTCGCTTGGACTCTTCTTATGGAGAAGATTAGACCTGGAAAATGTATAGTGATTAAAGCCGACCTACGACCCCCAACCTCCCCATGTTTCTACTGCTCGACTTCTGGCGAGCTAAAAGAAGGGCTCTCCCAGCTTTGGTGGGTAAAATGTATTATAAGATACATTTCTCAAGAGCGAGGGGGTGGAACGAACCACAAAGACACAAAGGACACAAAGATCGATCGATCCTATGTCAATTAAACTTATCACACAGAACCTAGAAGAGCCAAAGAAGACCTCTTAACCAGCAGTCTCCCAATTTGACCAAAATCTAACCAGCAATTATTCGCGTCAATGATGTGGCCAACAACTTGTCTTGACTGCTCATCAGCCTCCTTGGCAGCAACAAGCTCATTCCCGATGACATGGGCAGAGATTTTGTCGACATTTTCTCCCTCAGAGAAGAGTTCGCGCATAACATTCGCCAACTAACTCAAATTTTTGCTCAAATTGGGAGTCACTCTGTTACCTCACCTTGAAAGGGCTGGTATTTTGACTTACGCCCCTTCCTCTTTTGAGACGTTGTGACACTTAGGGTGCGGAATGTGGGTTTTAAAAATTTGCGGAAAGACGCATCTCCGCTTGTAGATCAAAATCAAGCTCAATAATTTCCTTGTCAAGAATTAAGAAGATGAGGAAATCAGTTTTGTCGGTGATGGAGTGAAAACCATCTTTTGTGGTCAAAAAATTATCTATTTTAGAAATCATAGGAACGTTCTCATGCTTTTAACTCCAAACTTTAACCCTCTTAACTCCCTTAACTTCTCTGATTCTACCACTAACTTTCTTAATTCCGGCCCTCGGCAAGAAATAGGTGAATCCACATCTATTATTCAATATTTAATCAATCAAATCCCTGAATCTGTATTGTGGATCGATTCTCAAGGACGGATTAAGCATTACAATGATGCTGCTTGTGCTTTATTGGGATATTCCAGAGAACAATTATCTAATTTGACTATAGAAGAAGCTGCTCAAGATTTTTTAAACTCAGATTGGTCTAGATACTGGAAATTAATTCAACGTCGAGGTTTTGGACGTTTGATCAGACAACATCCTTATTATGAGGATCATCAATCCCTCGATATTACGGTTAACTTTCTCAAATATGGAGATCAGGATTATATAACCCACA
>NZ_CAIP01000426.1 GCF_000297435.1 Microcystis sp. T1-4
CCACCCACCCACTTAACACTAGCAAGAGAACAAAAATTAGCTTCTTATGATGCTGCTTACTTAGAACTTGCTTTGCGCTTAGATTTACCATTGGCTACCAATGATAAGCAATTAATAGATGCAGCATTACGCTGTCAGGTAGAATTACTTAATCCCGCTCTAAATTGAACAAAGTTAGTTTTATCACCCGAATATTCCTTGACTTGGTGGCTCTACCGTACTTGTGATGATAATATATAATGATGGTCTATGACAGAGAGAAACATTAAATACTGTTTGGTATTAGGAGAAAAGCTGTGCCACTGATTAAAATACCAAGGAATTATCTGATTGCTGAAGATGAAAATTTTATTACAGCAGACGTGCCAGATTCACTGCTTCAGCTTTGGCAAAAAGATTATCAAAAGGTGGTTAAAGCCAAAGGTATTCTTAAGGATAAAAAAGCGGCAATGCTATCTCATGTAGAGTCTCTTCGTCGGGAGTGGGATGGATGAAATACGTCTATGATACCAATATTTTTATTTATTATTTAGCCGATGACGATATAGTTACTTCTTTTTTCTCCCAAGCTTTTTTGAGTTTGCATCAGATTTTTATCTCACCAATTGTCAGAATTGAGTTACTCAGTTTTCCTACTTTGTCTAAGGAAGAAGAGCAGATAATTGAAGATTTACTCTCACAGTTTGAATTAATTCCCATATTGAGAGAAATTGAAGATCTGACTATTCAACTGAAACGACAGTATAAAATCAAGATTCCCGATGCCATTATTGCCGCAACAACATTGAGCCAAAATGGATGTTTGGTCACTAGAAATGTTGATGATTTTAAGGGTATTTCTGGTTTAAATATTAAAAACCCGTTTATTGATGAGGGGTAAATAATAGTAGAAGAGCGAGAATTAAAAGTTGACTTATCTGCTATCAGTGTCATCCAAGATTTGTAGCGGCCAGTGCCTTCGTAGAAAAAGAAGAGTCTGCATAACTGAGAATGATAGGAATTGTCAGTAATGCGTCATCCTCAGAAAAGGTAAACTCAACTTTACTAGGCATGAGCAGATGCCCCTTGGTCATCCTGAATCATCTGCATCAGAATGTTTGCTGCTGCCGTTGCGTCGTAGAGGGACAAAATTGGATACTCTGGTGCGGAGAAGATGAATTGTAGTTCAGCGTCTGGGATTTGTGTGGCTAGGACTTTAAAGAGTGATAATTTGTCTGACTGGCTCAGATTGTTGACCAGAGGAATTAACTCAGCGAGTGACATGGTTTAAACTTCTAGAGGTGCGAGAATGAACTCTTAATAAAATCTTAATTGGGGGTATTACCTGGAAAAGTTGGTCTAGAATTCCGTTGGACTGATCCAAAGGCAACTCAATACAGGAGGTCAAATGGCTATTTTCCAATATCAGATTCTTGTAGGAAAGAATGAACCTAATGCTGTGGTCTGGTTTCTGAATGGCAACCAAGTAGGAGCGGATTTGCTACAAATTCTTAATGATTTGGGCTCTCAAGGTTGGGAAGTAGTTGGTATTGGGGATCTAGGTTTTGATAGTCGCTCTGAGATTGTGCTTAAGAAAACAATCTAATCATCCTTAGGTGTTCTTCGTCCCTACTTTTTCAGCAAGCCCTATATAAAAAAAGGAGTGAAAATAATCACTCCTACTGATAATCAGAAGAAAAAATGGCTTAAACCTAGAGAGCGTTGGCTCCCGCTACTACTTCTAGCAATTCTTGGGTAATAGCGGCTTGACGCGCTTTGTTGTAGGTACGGCTTAAAGTGCCAATTAACTCGCTGGCGTTCTCGCTGGCGTTACTCATTGCCGTCATCCGGGCTGCTAATTCACTCGCTGCCGATTCCTGGAGAGCGCGCAGTAATTGGTTATTTAAGTACAAAGGTAGGAGAGAATCGAGGATTTGGACGGGATTCTGCTCAAAAATCATGTCTTGGGGAAAAACCTGCGCCGGTTGGCTGGCCATTTTTTCCCGTTGTACCTTAAATTTTCCTTCTTTAGTCACCAAACGGAAAATCTCGTCATCCTGTACCGCTAAACCTTGGGTAGTTAAAGGTAACAGGGTTTGAATCACCGGAGTGGCACTGATCAGGGAGATAAAACGAGTATAAATTAACTCGACGCGATCAACAGTTTCCGATAAAAATAAGGAAAGTAATTCATCCCCAATAGTGCCAGCTTCATCGGCAGTGGGAATCTGTTCGAGGTTGATAAATTTAGCGGCAATGGGAGCATTGCGGCGCTCAAAATATTGTGCCGCTTTTCGGCCGGCAACCACTAATTGATACTTAATCCCTTGCTCTTTTAATTCATTCATCCGTTGTTCGGCACGACGGATGACGTTAGTATTATAACCGCCACAAAGACCTCGATCGCCTGTCACTACCAACAGAGCCACGGTTTTTACTTCCCGTTGGGCCAGCAGGGGTAAATTAACATCACTAAAGGCTAAACGACCTTGGAGATTATAAAGTACCTGAGCGAGGGCATCGGCAAAAGGACGGGTACAGAGAACTTGTTCTTGGGCGCGGCGCACTTTTGCGGCCGCCACCAGACGCATGGCCTCGGTAATTTTTTTGGTATTTTTGACCGATTGAATTTGGTCGCGAATCGCTTTGAGATTAGGCATAATTCAGTTATCAGTTATCAGTTATCAGTTATCAGTTATCAGTCATCAGTTATCAGATTGGAGTTTTAAGTGAGCAGTATGTGTTAAGTGAGCAGTACTAAATAGCAGTTTCTGGCCATCTTTTCACTGTTTACTGATCACTGTTTACTGGTCACTGATAACTGAAAAGGCTGACAGCTTAAAGCTCACAGAAGTTTACTTGAAAGCCTGTTTGTACTCATTGATGCCATCTTTGAGCAGGCCTTCTGCTTCGTCGTTGAGTTGTTTTTCAGTGCTGACGATCTCAACGTAGCGAGGTTTGCTGGTTTTCAGGTATTCCCGTAAACCGGTGCAGAAATCGATAACTTTATCGGTGGCGATATCGTCGAGATAACCGTTTAAACCGGCATAAACCACCGCCACCTGTTCCCAAACGGAGAGGGGGAAGTTTTGGGGTTGTTTGAGGATTTGACGCAGACGTTGACCGCGAGCCAGTTGTGCTTGGGTGGCCGCATCAAGGTCAGAAGCGAATTGAGCAAAAGCTTCTAATTCGTCAAACTGGGCTAATTCCAGTTTTAATTTACCGGCAACTTTCTTCATCGCTTTCGTTTGGGCCGCCGAACCCACCCGGGATACGGAAATACCAGCGTTAATAGCAGGACGGAAACCAGCGTTAAAGAGGTCGGTGGAGAGGAAGATCTGACCGTCAGTAATCGAAATTACATTGGTGGGAATGTAGGCAGAAACGTCACCGGCTTGGGTTTCGATAATCGGCAGGGCGGTCATGCTACCACCACCGAGGGCATCGCTGAGTTTAGCGGCGCGCTCTAGTAAACGGGAGTGGAGATAGAAAACGTCGCCGGGGTAAGCTTCCCGACCGGGAGGACGACGCATGAGCAGGGATAGCTGACGATAAGCTTGAGCCTGCTTGGTGAGGTCATCGTAGATAACCAGGGTCGCTTTGCCTTTATACATGAAGTATTCGGCGATCGAAGCTCCGGTGTAGGGGGCGATATACTGGAGGGTGGCGGGGTCGTTAGCGTTAGCGGCCACCACCACGGTGTAATCCATAGCGCCTCTTTGGGTGAGGGTGTCGATTACTTGGGCGACGGTGGAGGCTTTTTGACCGATGGCGACATAGACACAGATCACGTCTTCGCTTTTCTGGTTAATGATCGTGTCAATGGCGATCGCTGTTTTACCAGTTTTTCTGTCACCGATAATTAACTCCCGTTGACCACGACCGACGGGAATCATGGCATCGATAGCGGTAATGCCGGTTTGCATCGGTTCACAGACGGATTTGCGAGCGACAATACCGGGGGCGGGGGATTCCACCAGACGGGTTTCGCTGGCGAGGATGTCCCCTTTGCCGTCGATGGGACGACCGAGGGCATCAACCACGCGGCCGACTAAGGCTTCACCCACGGGAACCTGAGCGATTTTACCGGTAGCTTTCACCGTACCGCCTTCTTTAATCCCGAAACCGTCACCCATTAACACTGCACCGACGTTATCTTCTTCGAGGTTAAGGGCGATGCCGACGGTTCCATCTTCAAATTCTAATAGTTCTCCCGACATGGCCTGTTGTAGGCCGTAGATGCGGGCAGTACCGTCACCCACTTGCAGGACGGTTCCCACGTTGGAGACCTGTACTTCTTGGTTATAGGATTCGATCTGTTGACGAATAATCGTGCTAATTTCGTCGGGTCTGATAGCTACCATAGTTTAATCTCGGAAAAAGTAAAAAATTAGAAGGTGAAAAAACGGCAAAAAAGGGAGATTAGATGACCTTAGCGCAGGGAGAGGCTGAGGCGTTGTAGTTGACCGCGAATGCTGGCATCAAAGACCTGAGAACCGACTTTGATCACCACACCACCGATGAGGCTGGTATCAACTTTGGTTTTCAGTTCGACCACGTTCGCCCCGGTCAGAGTTTTCACTTTGTCGATGACGATTTGTTTTTGGCTATCGTTCAATTCGGTGGCCGAGGAAACTTCCGCTAAAACGGTGTTAGTCAGCGCTCTAGCCAGGGTGAGATATTGTTGACAAACGGGTTCTAAAAATTGAATCCGACGTTTATCGACCAATAACATCATGAAGTTAGTTAAATAGGGATTGGCACTGCTCCCCATTACTTGGGAAAGAACGGCTTTTTTAGCTTCTTCTTTGATGACGGGATTGCCAATAAAAGCTCTTAGATCGGGAGCATTTTCCAACAATTCTAAGAGGGATTTTATTTCGCCGCCGATCGCTTCTAATTGTCCGCTGCTTTGGGCGACGGAAAGTAATGCCTGGGCGTAGGGTTCGGCAATTTCTGAACTGATTAAACTTCCCTGCATCTATTTACCTCCTAGGTTCGCCAAACTGCGATCAATTAGGGTTTGTTGTACCGATTCTTCCAGGCCGGTGCTTAACTGGGATTCCACGTTAGCTAAGGCTAAAGCGGTAATTCTTTGGCGTAATTCTACTAAAACGCGATCCTGTTCTGCCGAGAGATCTTTAGCGGCACTTTCGCGCATTCTTTGAATATCGAGTTCGGCTTGGGCGGCGATGTCGGCGGTGACAGTTTTAGCTCTAGATCGAGCATTATTGATAATTTTTTCCGCTTCTTGTTTTGCTAGGGCGAGTTTTTTCTGTTCTTCGGCGAGGGCGTTAGCGGCAATATTTTTCCGGTCTTCAGCTTCGGCTAAAGCTTCAGCAATCTTCGACTGACGTTCTCCGAGGATTTGTCCGAGAACTTTGCGGCCGTAGAAGATGACTAAACCGAGCAGAATCGAGAGGTTAAATAGGTTAGTTCCTAGGATATCGGTGTTGATGCCGAATCCTTCTGCTGCCGCTTCCTTCGCCTCCGTGGCTAATAATAAAACTGTGTCGATGATCATGATTATTGAGGGCGGGGAGTAGGTTGTTCAGTTATCAGTTATCAGAGGTAAGTTATCAGTCTTCTAACTCCTGACGACTGAGTGCTATCTTTTTACTGATCACTGTTATTAACCAAGGGCTGGGGTTTAGCGAACGAGTTCGGGGCCGAGGAGTTTTTCGAGAATTTGACGGGAAAGAGAGGCCACTTGTCCTTCTAGAGAACGAAAGGCTTCTTCTTTCTGTTGGGCAATTTCGGCGGCGACGGCTTCCTTACGGGCGATCGCTTCTTTTTGGGCTGCGGCAACTCGTTCGCTGGCTAGTTTTTGGGCCTCAGCTTGCGCTTGGGCGATAATCTCTTGGGATTGTTTACGAGCCGAAGTTAATTGCAATTCGTACTCTTGTACAAGTGCTTCGGTTTTGGCTAGTTGTTCTTTGGCTCCGCCTTCCGTTTGCCGAATATACTCCGCCCGTTCATCTAAAACTTTACTGAGGGGTTTATAAAAAACGGCGTTCAGGATCACTGCCAAAAGAATAAACTGTAGTGCCATCACTGGCAGGGTGGCATCGAAATCAAACATTGATTTATTCCTGATAAATAGAGGCTATAGACAGGTTCAAAAAAGGAATATGATCCCCCTGCTTTAACAATATACAGTCAGGGGGAATCAGTAAAATTCCCTTAATTAGCTATCAGCCTTCCGTCCCAAAAACCAGACTTTTTAGTTAGCTGCTTTGGCGTTTTTTGAGAGTTTTTAAAACTCTGCTGCCAAGCTGGGGACTGGGGGCTGATAGCCCACTGCTTTTTTAATTAGGCGAAGGGGTTAGCGAACAGTAAAACGAGAGCGATAACCAAGCCGTAGATGGTTAAGGATTCCATGAATGCCAAGCTGAGGAGAAGGGTACCACGAATTCTTCCTTCAGCTTCGGGTTGACGGGCGATACCGGAAACAGCTTCTCCAGAAGCGGTACCTTGACCAACACCGGGGCCGATAGCGGCTAAACCAACGGCGAGGGCGGCGGCGATAACGGAAGCGGCAGCTACTGTGGGGTTCATGGTGATTTTTTCCTCTATTTACTAATCAATTTCAATCTGTTGTTTACAGAGCGCGTTCTCAGCCTCAAAAAATGGCTGGTTTTCTGCTCAAAACTCCCGAAAGAGTTTTTGGGAAAGAACGATCCTGGAATTCAGTTGCTCATCCTGAATTCGACCAATAATTTCTTAGTTATTATCCTATTATTTGGACACTTTTCCCTAAGAAATTTTTCTGTTTTCGTCCCTCGCTTTTAAGCGTGTTCTTCTTCGTGTTCCGATTCCAGGGCCTCATGGATATAGGCCCCAGCAAGGGTGGCGAAGACCAGGGCCTGAATAGCGCTGGTAAATAAACCGAGAGCCATCAGGGGTAGGGGTACGACTAGGGGGACAAGGAAGACTAATACGGCTACTACCAACTCATCCGCGAGGATGTTTCCGAAAAGACGGAAGCTGAGGGAGAGGGGTTTGGTAAAGTCTTCTAAAATTTTGATCGGTAATAGCACGGGAATCGGCTCTAGGTAGTGAGCGAAGTAACCGAGTCCTTTTTTACTGATGCCCGCGTAGAAGTAAGCGAGGGAAGTCAGTAGGGCTAACGCCACCGTGGTATTGATGTCGTTAGTGGGGGCGGCTAATTCCCCTTCGGGCAGTTCGATTAACTTCCAAGGAATCAAGGCCCCTAACCAGTTAGAAACGAAAATAAATAAAAATAGGGTGCCGATGAAGGGCAACCAGGGTCGATATTCCTTTTCTCCTAGCTGGTTTTTGGCTAAATCGCGCAGAAATTCGAGAACGTACTCCATCAGGTTTTGAATACCGCTAGGGACTTTCTGGATTTTGCGGGTAGCGGCGATCGAGGCGATGATTAAGATAGCGAAGACGATCCAGGAGACCGCGATCACTTGCCCGTGAATTTTTAGTCCGCCGATGTGCCAGTACCAGTGTTGTCCCACTTCCAGGGAAGCGAGGCTATAAAAATTAAGCACACTTAAACTGTCTAACATTTCTACCTTAGGGAGATTCGGGTTCGCAAATCAGGGTTATTTTAACGGTCAAAGGGGTTAGGAATCGGCTTTCTGCTCCAGCTTGAAGATGGTTTGCAGGGTATAGACGATGATCGCCCCTTTATAGGTCAAAAAACCCAAAAAAACTGGCACTATGTGCAGTTCTTGCCAACGACTGGCGATGATGATTAATCCGGCGAATAGGGCTAATCCTTTTTTGCCCACGCGATTTTTCGTTACCCCCAATTTTTCCACTTCCCCGGCCAGGAGTTTTAGGTAAACAACTCCCACCATTGCCCCTAATAGGTAATTAAGGGCGGTATTGAGGGAATAAAACAGCCACACGGGTATAAAGATCAGACCGCTTAAGATGAGGGTGGTGATCAATAGGGTGTTTTGTAGTTGATAGTATTCCCGCATCGGATCTGACGGCGGGTTGGTTTCTGGGGTTGGGGGAGATTCGATCGATGGGTCAGACAAGGTACACCTAAATCAGCGATAGACTAATCTCAATATCTGGATTGCTTTCCGAGCTATGACGCTCAGGTGAGCCACAAGACATATTATCACGGCAGTGGCAACAATTATTAAGCAATTGTAAATGGTCTTGATTCCCCCCGCTCCCAGCCGTCAGCCGTCAGCTTTTTTCTCCCTCCTCCCCTGCTCCCTTCTCCCCACTGCCCCGACTCCAGCGCGCCCAAGTTCAGCGCTCCCTCTTGCCTGTTCCCTAAAACCAGAGACTTCCTACCTCACCATTAAGATAACTGCTATAACTGTGTTTTTGAGTAGATTTTTTTCTTGTCCCTACTCCTCAGTAAACCCGAACCTGAAGAAAAATTTACCCGTACCCCCTACCCCAAAAGAAAATTTTTTCTCTGGAAAGTTTTTCCGCATCAGGGTTTGATTATTTGAGTGCAAGCTTGCTCAGTTTAACTAATATAATCCTTTGCCCTTGCAGGAGGTAAAAATTTGCTGCTGCTATAAATAAAAGCCTAGAAGTGAGAGAGTAGATAGGCCATCGAGGTGCGGTGGCTGAGTAACTCTTAAAAATATTCCCTTTCTTGCCCAGATTACTTGGTCATAGGTAAGGAAAAAGCTATGAGTGTTGTAGTAGCCAACAATCCCTTAAATACCCTTGAGCAGATTTCTACAACCAGTGGATAACCAAACGAGAGTAAATAGCTGGAATAGTCATCCTGGCAATGGTTAATAAAAAGCAGTTACTTGGGAAAAGGGTAAGGGTTACTATTTTTTTCTCTCTTGATTTTTAAACTCAATACCTATAAATAAAAAAAGTTTTTGTGTGCTTCTCTCTAACAACAATCTCTAGGCAAAAAGCTGGAGATTTTTTTAAAGCTGATAACTAATAACCGATTCTGTCTCCTGATACAAACTAACTGGGAACAATATTTAAGAAAGCATCGAAGTCTTTTAATGCTTCTTGGAATTGAGTAGCAGCGAGACTAGCATCTTTCTCCTTGGCTGCCGCATCGATACGTTCAAAGTGAACGAAAAGATTTTTCGCTAACTGCTTGGCCTTTTCTTGGTCTTTGGGCAGTAAATTACGGGATAATCCTACCATTTCCCGACGCAATTGCCCCAAAGGACCGTGGATATAGGTGCGAGTATCTACCCAATTTTTGTCAGCGATGAGGTCTTGCAAAACGCTCATTTTTTCGCGAAATCCTTCTATGGGTTGGATGTAAACCTGTAACTGTTCGATTTTTTGCGGACTATAGACGGTGGGGATAGTTGCTTGCGGACCACTGCAGCTAACCAGCAGCGTAGTAACTAGGACTAAAACTAGGGAAATAATCGAGCGAAGACGTGGCATTGGTTTATATGTACTATTTAACAAACTATTGACGTTCTCTCCCGATAACTGGTCAAGCTATCGGGACGATTTTTACTTTATCAGGTTGTGGGATTCCCAAATCAGATTTTACTCCCAACGACCTTGACAGTAACTCGGTGCTATTGGACGATAATCAGCAATTTTGCCTCTGATCCCCCCTTAATCCCCCCTTGATAAGG
>NZ_CAIP01000425.1 GCF_000297435.1 Microcystis sp. T1-4
AACTGATAACTGATAACTGAAATTAGGCGAGATAATCCTGTAAAGCTTTCACCTCTAAAGGTTGGGATTGCAGGGATTTTAAGGCCGCTACCGTCGCTTTTGCCCCGGCGATAGTGGTGATAATTGGTAACTTATAATCGAGGGCAGTACGGCGAATTTGTCGGCCATCGTTTTGGGATTCTTCACCACTGGGAGTATTGACAATAAACTGAATCCAGTCATTTTTGATCCAATCGATAACGTGGGGGCGGCCTTCGTGAATCTTTAGCACTAAATCGATATTTTCGCAACCGTTTTCTAACAAAACTTCACGAGTTCCCGAAGTGGCGACGACGCGAAAACCGAGGGATTGCAGATCCTTAACCACGGGAACCATGGGGGTTTTATCGCGATCGTTCATCGAGACAAAAACCGTCCCACTGGTGGCTAAAATCACGCCGGCGGCCATTTCCGCTTTAGCGAAAGCTTTGCCAAAATCGCTGTCAATCCCCATTACTTCCCCTGTAGAACGCATTTCTGGCCCTAGGAGAGTATCAGCACCGGGGAACTTCTGGAAGGGTAAAACCGCTTCTTTTACGGCAATATGACGGGGAATTGCTTCGCTGATGATACCCAATTCTGCTAGGGTTTTGCCCGACATGACGAGGGAGGCAACTTTTGCTAAAGGAACTCCCGTTGCTTTGGAAACGTAGGGAACAGTACGACTAGCGCGGGGATTCGCTTCTAAGATATAAACTGTCTCTCCCTGCACCGCATACTGGATATTCATCAAACCGATTACTTTTAAAGCTTTCGCTAGTTCCACCGTCCATTGTCGAATTGTGGTTAAAACCGAGGCGCTCAGGGACGTATGGGGGATAGAACAGGCAGAATCGCCCGAATGTACGCCCGCTTGTTCGATATGTTCCATTAATCCCCCGATAACTACCGTTCCCGTGGCATCTGACAGGGCATCCACATCCACTTCGATGGCATTTTCGAGGAATTTATCGATTAAAATCGGGTGATCCGGTTCTATCTGTACCGCATACTTCATATAGCGTTCCAATTCGCTATCGGAATAGACGATTTCCATTGCCCGACCGCCCAAAACGTAGGACGGACGTACTACTACAGGATAACCGATGCGTTTAGCCACTGCTTGGGATTCTTGGAAACTGCGGGCAATACCGTTGGGGGGTTGCCGTATATCTAATTGTCGGAGGATTTTTTCAAACCGTTCCCGGTCTTCGGCAGCATCGATCGAATCCGGTGAAGTTCCCCAAATTTTGGTATTTACGGGACAATTAGGCGATTCTAAATATTTTTGCAGGGGAACGGCCAGTTTTAAGGGAGTTTGCCCACCGAATTGAATAATTAAACCCTCTGGTTGTTCCGCTTCGATGATATTTAAGACATCTTCTTTAGTCAGGGGTTCAAAGTAAAGGCGATCGCTGGTATCGTAATCGGTGGAGACAGTTTCCGGATTAGAGTTAACCATAATCGTCTCAAAACCAGCTTGACTGAGGGAAAAAGCGGCATGACAACAACAGTAGTCAAATTCTATCCCCTGACCGATGCGATTGGGACCACCACCAAGGATCATCACTTTGCGTTTATCGGAGGGTAAAACTTCCGATTCCACCTGTTCGTAGGTGGAATAATAGTAGGGTGTTAGGGCTTCAAATTCCGCCGCGCAGGTGTCCACCATTTTATAAACGGGAACAATACCTAAACCCTTGCGATAACTTCTCACTTCGTCCTCGCTGCTGTTGGTGGCGAAGGCGATTTGGCGATCGCTAAAACCCTGTTGTTTAATGACGAATAGGTCCTCTTGGCGGAGACTTTTCAGGGGAGTTCGTTTGAGAAACTTCTCAGTTTCCATCAAATCGGCCAATTTATCGAGGAACCAGGGATCGATCCCGGTTAGTTCGTGGATTTCCTCCCCATTCATGCCCAATTTAAAAGCATGATAGATACTATAAACTCGTTCGGGGTTAGGTGTCCGCAAACTAGCCCGGACTTCCGAGAGGGGGGGGAGAGTTTCGACTTTATCGCAACCAAAGCCAAAACGGCCTGTTTCTAGGGAACGCAGGGCTTTTTGAAAGGATTCTTGGAAAGTTCGACCGATAGCCATGGCTTCCCCGACGGATTTCATCTGGGTAGTTAGAATCGGTTGGGAGCCGGGGAATTTCTCGAAGGCAAAGCGAGGAATTTTGGTGACGACGTAATCGATAGTCGGTTCAAAGGAAGCTGGGGTTTTTTTGGTGATATCGTTGGGAATTTCGTCTAAAGTGTAGCCTACGGCTAGTTTAGCGGCAAATTTAGCGATCGGGAATCCCGTGGCTTTCGATGCCAGGGCCGAAGAACGGGATACCCGGGGATTCATCTCGATCACGATTACGTCGCCGTTAGTGGGATTAACGGAGAATTGGATGTTCGATCCGCCGGTTTCTACGCCAATTTCCCGAATAATTGCCTTAGAATAGTCCCGGAGGCGTTGGTATTCTTTATCGGTTAGGGTTTGGGCGGGCGCAACCGTAATCGAGTCGCCGGTATGGACCCCCATGGGGTCAAAGTTTTCGATCGAACAGATGATCACCACGTTATCGGCTAGATCGCGCATTACCTCTAATTCGTATTCTTTCCAGCCAATTAGAGATTTTTCGACGAGAATTTGCGATGTGGGCGAACAATCTAGACCATACTGGGCCATCGGTTCAAATTCTTCTTGGTTATAGGCAATACCGCCCCCCGTTCCCCCCAAAGTGAAGGCCGGCCGGATAATGAGGGGATAGGAACCGATCTGATGGGCGATAGCTTTTGCCTCTTCTAAATTGTTGGCAATCCCCGAAGGACAGACGGGAACACCGATTTTTTCCATTGCTTTTTTGAATAGTTCCCTATCTTCGGCTTTTTCAATAGCGGGAAGTTTTGCCCCGATCAATTCGACGTTATATTTTTCTAAAACGCCGCTTTTGGCCAAAGCGACGGCGGTATTTAGGGCCGTTTGACCCCCCATAGTCGGTAGAATCGCATCAGGACGTTCTTTGGCGATAATTTTTTCGACAATTTCCGGCAGAATTGGTTCAATGTAGGTGCGATCGGCCATTTCTGGGTCGGTCATGATCGAGGCGGGGTTAGAATTGACTAAAATTACCTCATAACCTTCTTCTCGTAGGGCTTTACAGGCTTGAGTTCCGGAATAGTCGAATTCACAGGCTTGTCCGATGACAATCGGGCCAGCACCCAAGATTAGGATTTTCTGTAAGTCATCACGGCGTGGCATAGGCTTAGGTTTGCTTGAGGATAAACCCCAATCATTGTATATGTTGTCACTCTCTATTCCCTAAAGCTTTATTTAGGTTTAATGACCTTATTCTAGCCTTCAGCCTTGAATCAGTGATCGGTGATCAGATCTGAGCCTTGCACTAGCGACTGTTCACTATCTCCCCGCTCCCCAACACCCAACCGATCACTGGATAGGTACTAATAATATTTGGCAACAATTGTCAAACAATTGTAAAACTTCGTTATATTTAAGGAACATTTGAGAGACTAAGGAGCAGCGGAGTTGTGGCTTTATACGCAGATTTGCATCGGCATTTAGGGGGATCGGTAGTACCGAGAATTCTCTGGCGCTACTTTCACAGACATGAGCGGGATTTAGCGGCTAAATTCCCGGAATACCCCGCTTTTGAGGAATTTTACACCCGCGAACGCAATAGTTTAGATGAGTATTTAGAATTACATACCCTAGTCGAAAGTGTTCAAACCGCCCAAACTTTGCCCTATTTTATCTATCGTCTGATTCGCGGTGCTTACATCTTCGAGAATCTTGCCTATTTAGAATTGCGCTATACTCCCTACTATCGCACCGACGAACATTTGAACCAAACAGAGCGAATCGATCAAATGCGATCGATTGTCGATATCGTCGGTCAAGCCTCGAAAATGAGCGAATATCCGATTATTACCAGTCAAATTCTCTGTATGCACTCGCGACTTCCCTACGAAGTCAACAAAGCGATCGTTGATCTGGCCCTAGGGATGAGAGAATACGTCTGTGCGATCGATATTGCTGGGGGTGATTCCCACTACCAAACTCGACTAGAGGAATTTGCCGGTTTATACAGTTATGCCAGGGAAGAGGGTTTAAATACCACCGGCCATCTTTACGAAACAAAGGACGGTTGTTATCCCCAATTACTGCCCTATCTGCAAAGAATTGGTCACGGTATTCAAATTCCCCTACAATATCCGGAATTGCTGCCGGAAGTTGCCCGTCGTCATCAATGTTTAGAAGTCTGTCCCACCACCTATTTAAAAACTGGCACCCTTGAGAGTTTATCGCAATTAAAGATAGTCTTCGATCGCTGTTTTGAAGCGGGGGTTGATATTGCTATCTGTACCGATAATGCTGGTTTACACAATGTCCGGCTGCCCTTCGAGTACGAGAATTTACTCACCCTGGACGTGATCGATTTTCGACAATTACAAGCTTGTCAAGATGCGGCTTTTCGTCATGCTTTTGCCTGGCCCTATAGTCAAAAACCCGCCTCACTTTTAACTGGTTTGTTATCAGTAGATAATCCCAAATTACCGGTTTATCACTGACAAAATTAACCTTAGTTCGGGTTAGGCAACTTTTAACCCGATTTCCTATCGGGGTTTTTGCCCCTCCCGAACTACTGAATCTTGATTAAACTCAACCCAAAGAGAGTATAGGTACACAGAGAACCAAGACCGAACATCAGGGAACGAGCGATCGGGACATTAGTGATATAAAAAAGGGAAAATAAAAGCCGGAGGATCACGAAAGCGATCGCACAGGTAGCGGCCAGGGATGAGGAGACTCCTGTAACGTAGGCCATGAGAGCGGCGGCACTATAGATCATAAAGGTTTCAAAACCATTTTGATGGGACCAAGTTGCTCGTTTAGCGTAGTCTGGGAGTTGGTCGAACATGGCCCGGGGGGCGGAGGTATCGTAACCCACCTTAGCCCTAGCGTAAGCGACCAGCAGAAAAGGTAGATAGACAGAGATAGCGGCAGCCACTATCGAATAGAGAAGAATGGCACTGACGGAGAGATTCATCGCTGAATTTAGTCAAAATAAAATAGGGTAACTAGCTTGCGTTGATCTTCCGCTTCCGCGCAGGTTTGCAAAAGGGTTTGACTGTCGTGGAAAGCAAAACAGATTAACTGTTGACAACGATTAATAATCTCCCGATTACAGAGGCTGCTGGCTTCCCCTAGGGATAGATGGTCATTTTCGGGACATTCCACCAGATGGATAACCTGCTGGAGTTGTTCTTGGGATTCCAGGGGCTGGCGATCGAGACTTTGGGGTAAGATCACGGTTAACAGATTAGGATCTGCCCGCATTGCCCCCTTAATGACGGCGGAATTGGTTCCCGTCGCCCCGGAGGTCATAATCCGATTGCCCGCCAGCACGAGGGCATAGGCCATCATTTCGATCAATTGTTGGTGTGTGATGGGAACGTGACGGGAACCCAATAAAGCGACGCGCTTAGAACCGGTCTGCTGAATGGCGGCTAGTTCTTGAGCTAGAGTGTCTAGGGTGTTAGTGGTATCTACAGATTGACTCAAAGACTTTTACTGCAAATTCGGACTGATTAACCGTCCGTTATTGTAGCATCGAATGGTCATGATCGGAAATTTGGCCCAAAAAACCCCAGCTACCGATCGAGGTGTTCTTTCTGTGGTGGTCCCCTATGATCCCTCAGAAATTGTTATTGGTGGGGAAGTGCCTCTAGATTCTACGGTAAGATAGGTGCATAGACAATACTTACCCCAGAGCCATGAACACTTCTCCTGTTCCCCAAGGGGACGATTTCAGCGATCGCCCAATCCGTCCCGTACAATATCGGGATTTGGAAGACATTGAAGCTTTAACCCTAGATGACTTCGATGAGGAGATCGATCGTCGCGCCCAAAATTTCCGCACGCGGGTGCAACAGGTGCGGCCTTGGTTTGGGTTGTTTAAAATTCTCAGTCTTTTTCCTAATCCTCTCCAACACCGTTTTCATGTCTATGTGGCTGAGTCCATCGCCAATCGGGGAGAAGAGGGGAAAATTCGCGGGGCCATCCAAGTCACCCCTTTTAATAGTAGTCGCAGCACTTGGCGGGTGGAACAGGTGCGGGTGCATCCGGCGGAGTCTTTAAGCGAACCCAAGGGCATCGGGGCGCAATTACTGCGTTATTGTCTAGAAACGGTTTGGGAAGCGCGCACCTGGGTGTTAGAGGTTAATATCAATCAAAAGGACAGTTTGGCGCTTTTCCGGCAACACGGTTTTCAGCCTTTGGCGGAATTAACCTATTGGTCTTTGCCGCCGCAATTATTACAGGAATTGAGCAAACAAGAGGCAGATTTACCGAATTTACTGCCGGTGAGCAATGCTGACGCTCAATTGCTCTATCAGTTAGATTGTGTGTCTATGCCGCCCCTACTGCGTCAGGTATTTGATCGCCATATCCAGGATTTTAAAATCAGTTTAGTTGATAGTTTGTTCGGTCGCTGTCAAAGTTGGTGCGGCGGTCCACAAATTAGTCGCGGTTACGTTTTTGAACCGCAACGAAAAGCGGCGATCGGTTATTTTGAATTAATCCTATCTAATCAGGATGAGCGACCCCATCAAGCGAAATTAATTGTCCATCCTGCCTACACTTGGCTCTATCCTAAGTTATTAATCCAGATGGCCCAGCTCGCTCGCAAGTATCCCCCTCGATCGCTAGAGTTGATATCTGCCGATTATCAGCACGAAAGACGGGAATATCTGGAACAATTGGGAGCGATCCGCAGTTCCCACACCCTGATGATGTCGCGCTCGGTATGGCACAAAATCCGCGAAACTAAGCCAGAAAATTCCGCCCTCGCAGAAATGCTGCAGGGTTTACAATCGGTGCCGCGAACTCCTATCCCTAGTCGGATGTCTTGGTTAAAATGGCCTAATAATCCCCCCCTGGACCCCCTCGACAGTCCGGGGGAACTTCCCCCAGTTAAACCGCCCTCGGAACCCCCCGATCAGGGGCATCCAGTGTAATGGAAAGGGTCGCCGCCTTGGGCTTGGATATCGGCAAAAAACGGGTAGGAGTGGCAGGATGTGACGGCACCGGTTTAATCGCCACCGGTTTAACCACGATTATCCGTTCTTCCTTTGTTGCCGACATAGCACAGTTTGAGGCAATTGTCAAGGAAAGAAATATTAAGATTTTGGTAGCGGGACTGCCCTATACCATGGCCGGGGAGTTAGGATTTCAGGCCCAACAGGTGCAAAAATACGCCCAGAAACTAGCGATCGCCTTAGATTTGCCCCTAGAATACATTGATGAGCGTTGCACGTCCCTAGAGGCGGAAGAATTCTTAAAAGCCAAAAAACAGTTTTCCTCTTGGGATAAGGGAGCGATTGATCGGCAAGCGGCGGCGATTATTTTACAACAATGGCTCGATCGCCGACGGCGAGTTAATACTGTTGTTTGAGGAGATAACGGCAAGGGTTAATCACAGAAACCAAAAACCTAACTAATACTATCCAAAATTACTCATGACTTATGCTATAATAGCTTTATGAGTAAGTTGACCAGATCAGAAGCTGCTAAATTAAAAGGTGCAAGCGTATCGACATTAAGGCGTTGGGAGTCTGAAGGTAAACTAATTCCAGAACGGACTGCTAATGGGCATCGTCGTTATACAGTCTCTCAGTTGCTTGGAGTAAAAGAGAATCTTTCCTATACTGTTGGCTATTGTTGTGTTTCTAGTCATGATCAAAAGAAAGATTTAGAACGTCAAAAAGAAGTTGTCGAATTGTTTTGCGCTTAAAACGGTTGGCAAGTTGAAATTATAGACGACTTAGGTTCAGGACTTAACTACAACAAAAAAGGATTAAAGCGATTAATTTGATTGATTGTTGATAGTAAAGTAGAGAGATTGGTCTTAACTCATAAGGATAGATTACTTAGATTTGGTAGTGAACTAATCTTTAGTCTGTGTGAGCAATTCGGAACTGAAGTTGTCATTATCAATCGAACTGAAGACAGTACATTTGAGGAGGATTTAGCGCCAGATGTCTTAGAAATCATTACGGTATTTTCCGCTAGATTGTATGGCTCTAGAAGCCATAAAAATAGAAAAATCGTAGAGGAGTTAAGAGACGTTGCTACTAGGATTCAAGACTGAGTTAAAACTAAATAATCAACAACGCTCATTATTAGCCCAACACGCAGGAACCGCACGTCATGCTTGGAATTGGGGTTTGGCTTTAACCAAGCAAATTTTAGACCATAATCAAGCTAACCCTGATGAAAAAATCAAGTTTCCTACGGCTATTGACCTTCATAAATGGTTGGTAGCATTGGTAAAATCAGAGCATGATTGGTATTATCAAGTGTCTAAATGCGCTCCCCAATGGGCGTTAAGAGCTTTATCCGATGCTTGGAAAAGATGCTTCAAGAAGATAGCTAAACCACCAAATTTCAAGAAGAAAGGTAAACAGGATAGTTTCACTTTAGATGGGAGCATTAAAATTGCCCATCAAAAGATAAAAGTTCCTGTGATTGGTTGGTTAAAAACTTACGAGCGGCTACCTGATGGATACCAGCCAAAATCTGTTACTATTAGTAAAAAAGCTAATAGGTGGTTTATTAGTTTTAAGATGGAAGTTGAACAGCAAACAACCAATAAAACTCATGATGTAGTTGGTTGTGATCTGGGAATTAAATCTTTGGCTACTTTATCGACAGGTGAAACGTTTGAAGGCTCTAAAAGTTATCGTAAATACGAAAAACAATTAGCCAGACTTCAATACTTGAACCGACATAAGGTAAAAGGTTCAAATAATTGGAACAAAGCCCAACGGCAAATAGCTAAACTTCATTTTAAAATAGCTAATATCCGTAAAGATACGTTACATAAACTCACCACTTATTTAGCCAAGAACCACGGCCAGATAGTAATTGAGGATTTAAATGTGTCTGGGATGATGGCTAATCACAAATTAGCTAAAGCCGTTCAGGATATGGGTTTTTACGAGTTCCGAAGACAACTTGATTATAAAACTCAGTTGTATGGTTCGGAATTAATCATAGCCGATAGGTGGTTTCCTAGCAGTAAAACCTGTTCCAATTGTGGGTACAAAAAAGAGTCTCTATCTTTAACTGAAAGAGTTTTTGAGTGTGAGCAATGCCATGTAGTTTGCGGTCGAGACTTGAACGCTAGTCTAAATCTAGCTTCTTTGGCGGTGAGTTCCACCGTGTCAGCTTGTAGAGTAGATAGTGCCGACACTACTACAGTGAAGCAGGAAGTTAACGTCAAATTTGCTCATGAGTAGATTTGAGTAAGTTTAACAGAACGGAACTGGTAGCCAAAGCCTCTATTGACACTCCCCGAAGCGCTCATGGGAGGGAGTGTCAACTCTACCAATCACCGCCGCCGCCACCATCGCTACTGCCACCGCCGAAATCACCACCATCATAACCGCCACCACCATAACCACCACCATCATAACCGCAATAGTCGCTATTGCCGTTGCTGCCGCCACCGCGGCCACCTCGACCATTGCCACCAACGGCACAACGAAAACAAACAAGACATAGAATCAACATCGAGGGAAAAAACACCCCCACGATCAGGATAGCCAAAACAAGATAACGAGTGGACATTGCGATTTGAGGATTAAATTCAGTTTGAGGCTTAAATTCAGTTTGAGGCCTAAATTCAGTTTGTCGCAACCCATAAGCACCACGGAGAAACCCGCTCACAACTGTTACACCTGCTCGAATACCCTCTTCGTAGTTTCCCGTTTTGAAGCTGGGAATCATGTAGGTGTAGATAATATCCTTAACCTGAGCATCGGGTAAAAATCGTTGGACTCCATAACCGGTCTCGATTTCTATCCGTCTATCCTTGGGGGAAACGAGGATTAAAACCCCGTTATCTTGCGATTTTTTGCCGATTTTCCACCGATTAAATAGGGCTGTGGCGTAGGCTTTGGGGGTAGGATAGGGTAAGGTATCGGGGACGGTGACAACAGCAATTTCTGCGCCGGTTTCTGTCTCTAATTTGGCTATATCATCGGAAATTTGCGTAACAGCCGCCCGACTTAAAATATTAGCTCGATCGCTGACCCATAATCCCCCGTGCGGATTTAGTTTCGGTATTTGTTCGATGGGAATAGCGTTGACTAAGGGGGGTAAAATAACAGGGGGAAGAGCGAACATTGTCACCAGAAAAATTCCTAGGGGCAAGGGGCGAATTTTAATCATTTTCCTGTCTCTCCATCGGTTTGTAGTCTTGTTTTAGCAATAATGCGGGTTTTCTTTAAATCTCCTTCGCTCAATTCTTCTCCCACCTGTAAACGGGTGGCATTAGTTTGGAGGACAGTGGCGGCGTTTTTTTCTCCCAATTGTAAGGCAGTTTTGGCCGCGGTTTGTAGCATGGTGGCGGCGGCTGCTCGATCGCCCTGTTTTAATTTTTCTTCGGCGATTTGGGTTTGACGATATTTGGCTAAAGTCAGAATCGATTTCTGAACTTGATCGTTTAATTGGGATTGATAGAGAGCTTGGGAGGTGATATCAAGGCTAACAGTCGCACTTTCTAGCCCTTTTTGACCAGAAGCGGGATCATCGTAGCGAATCTTCACCTTAGCTATGGTGTGAGTACCGGGGGGAATTTGGTCAATATAGAGATTGAGGAGGAGAATTTTTTCTTCATCTATCATTAAATCCCCCAAACGGGTGATGTAAAAATTGCCCTCTTTTTGTAGGCTCATTTCTATGGTTTCTGGGGCAACTTGGGCGATGGGTTTTAAGTCGGCTAAATGAGTCCGAGCATCTAATTCTAATTGCAGGAAAGCGTTAGTTAACCGCACAGATTGCAGCCGGTTAAATAGACGGGTAAATTCAATTAAAGCCTGTTCAGGTCTTTCGATATAGGATAAACTTCCGCCGGCGATATCGGCAATTTTTTCTAGGACATCTTGATTCCAGTGATCGCCAAAACCGAAGGTATTTAAGGTGATACCGTACTCAGCCGCTACTCCTGCCAATTTTAAACAGCGTTGATTATTTCCGTGTTCATTTTCACCATCGGTAAGCAGAAAAATATGAGACACATAACCTTTGCTGCCGGTAGAAATTTCTTGAATGCCTAATTTTATCCCTTCATCGATCGCCGTACCTCCTCCCGCTTGTAATTGTTGAATTTTTGAGCGAATTAAAGTCAGATCATCCTGTGGCGATTGGGAGGGAAGAATAACTTTGGCGCGATGATCGAAAGCTATCATCGAGAGACGATCATTAACACCGAGGGATTCTATTAAACTTAAAGCCGCTTTTTTGACCGTTTCTAGGGGTTTTCCCTGCATAGAACCGCTATGATCGAGAACTAAACCAAGATTAATCGGTAAATTCGTGTTGATCTGTTCACTGGTTGCGGCGATCGATAGCATCAGTTGACGTTGACTGCTGCTTTGATTAGCATCGATATTACTGTCACTCAAGGCTGATTTTAGAATTACCCGCATAAGAGCTTGTGGTCGTTGATATTTATATTGTAATGAGTATAGTTAGATTTGTGGTTATTTTCCCGTCCGGCATCGAGTTAAAAAAGTTCGAGAAGTGGCTGCATCTCATTTTTGTCAATCTACGATACTCACCTGTGGTTGTTCATATATTGGGAATAATTTAAAAATCACTGATAATTCCCGATTGTCGATATTTTTACTAAGTTAAGATGCAGCCCCAGCAGTTCTTGTGGGAAATTTTACCTTAGCCAGTCGGCCCTATTCTTTCGTGGAAGTCGTGGTAAAATCTCTTTAATGCGAACTAAAGTTATTTACTTTTTTTGAGATGATAATAAATTGGAATCGATATTGATCAGGGGAAGGGAGCCTGAACCAGCCATGACGATAGGAAAACGTCCATCCCACTTTTCGATTGCTCGTTGTTGTAAAATTTCTGCTGTTAGGTTTTGGCGCAATAGTTTTTGAGCTTCTGCCTGTCCCTTCGCGCGGTTGATTTCCGCTTTAGCTTCCTGTTCTGCTTGTTGTGCGCAAAAAGCAGCTTCTTGTGCCTTTTGTTCTGCTACTTGTTTGGCTTCAATCGCCGCGTTAAACTCTTCGGAAAAACCAAAATTAACGAGAGATACATCATTGATAATTATCCCATAACGTCTTAATCTTTCGGCGAGGGAAGTGTCAATTTCACGCTTGAGTTCTCCTCGCTCTTGCAAGATATTCTGTACGGGACGTTGTGCTGTTGCCGCTTTGACAATTTCCGATACTGCTGGATTTATAATACCAGAGACAATCACATTTATATCCCCAACTTGTTGATAAATCTGATTAACTTTGTCGGGGTTGATGTGCCAGTTAACGATAATAGTTGTTTCCACATCTTGCAAATCTTTAGAAGCTCCTTTTGCCTTTACTTCCGTTGTTTGCACTCGAACGTTGAGGGTCTTGATCTTGGTGACAATCGGTATAACAGGATGAATTCCTTCATCGAGGATTTGTTTTTGCACTTTGCCAAAGTACATGACAACGCCGCGTTCGCCAGTATCAATAACGGCAAAAGGGCGCAGTATGGTAGTAAAAGCTAATATTAAAATTCCCCCCGCTATGAATGGGAACATATTGCGATTGTAATTCATGACAACTCCTTAGATATTTGATCGGTTTTATCGTACCACTGTTATTATAATCCTGTTTAAAAAGTATGGGAAAGTGGGGAGAAACAATCCATAACTGAGTTTTTAAAGTTCGATTGGGATTAACTAGAGGAGAGAAGGAAAGTGAGAGGACCGGTTTAAGATAAAGCGGCGATCGCTTGTTCTAGGGCTAGGGAAATATGAGTCCAATGGGTTCCCCCCTGACAAAAAACGATATAGGGTTCCCGTAGGGGTCCATCGGCGGAGAATTCCGAGGTGCTGCCATCGATAAACGTGCCACCAGCCATCACTACTTGGCTCTCATAGCCCGGCATTTGGGCAGGAATGGGGTCTAAGTAGGAACCGATGGGAGAATAGGCTTGAATGGCTTTACAGAAGGCGATCAGCTTATCGGGGGAACCGAGTTTAATTGCTTGAATAATATCGCGTCGAGGCACAAAAGGAGCAGGATTGACCGGATAACCCAACTTATCGCCCACATAGGCAATTAAATGACTGCCTTTCATCGCTTCTCCCACCATTTGCGGTGCTAGAAACAATCCCTGATAGAGAAGACGATTTTGGTCAAAAGTTGCCCCTCCCTCCCCACCGATCCCCGGTGCTGTCAGACGATAGCAGGCCATTTCTACTAATTCCGCTTTACCTGCTATGTATCCCCCGGCCGTAACGATTGTACCTCCGGGGTTTTTAATTAGAGAACCGGCCATTAGATCTGCCCCCACATCGGTGGGTTCTTGGGTGCTGATAAATTCTCCATAGCAGTTATCGACAAAACAGACCGTATTCGGGTTTTGTTGTTTAACTATACGGACAATTCTCTCGATTTCGTCAATAGACAAACTCGATCGCCAGGAATAACCGCAGGATCTTTGAATATGTACTAAACGGGTTTGGGGTTTAACTGCTGTTGCCAAGGCCAACCAATCGATCGCACCAGTAAAATCTAGCTCTAATTGCCGATAACTAACGCCAAAATCCTTTAAAGAACCTTGACCACTGCCCCTAATCCCAATTACTTCCTCTAGAGTATCGTAGGGCGCACCGGCTACCGCTAACATCTCATCCCCCGGTCGGAGAACCCCATACAAGGCACAGGCGATCGCATGGGTTCCTGAAACAAATTGTACCCGCACCGCTGCCTTTTCGGCCCCCAGGGCTTGGGCGAACACTTGATCTAAAGTATCCCGTCCCAAGTCATCATGACCATAACCGCTAACACTAGCAAAATGATGCACCCCGACGCGGTTTGCACGGAAAGCAGCGAGGACTTGACGGAGATTTTCCTTGACCTGTGCGTCAATTTCCGAAAAGATGGGGAGTAGGGCCTTTTCTGCCCTGTGGAGTAGAGGGGGGATATCCATCAAACAATAGACTGTGATATTTGTTACTATTCATTAAGCGTCAAAGTTCCCCCTGTGTCAAATCGAGACAGATAAGACGATGATGCTCTGTCTCCTGTTGTTTCCCTTTGGGTTATTCAATGACTGTTGCGACTTCCGAAAAACTTCCCATCGACTGGGTGACTCTCATCTACATGGCTTTTATCCACTTAGTGGCTCTTTTAGCCTTCTTGCCTGGCAATTTTAGCTGGGGCGCTGTGGGAGTGACATTGATTCTTTATTGGATTACTGGGGGTTTAGGAATTACCCTCGGTTTCCATCGTTTGGTTTCCCATCGGAGTTTTAAGACTCCCAAATGGTTAGAATACTTTCTGGTTTTGTGCGGAACCCTCGCTTGTCAGGGGGGTGCGATCGCATGGATAGGTTTACATCGTCTTCATCATAAATATTCTGATACTGCTCCCGATCCCCACGATTCTAATAAAGGTTTTTGGTGGAGTCACATGGGTTGGATGCTTCACGAAATTCCTGCCGACGAAGAAATTGCCCGTTTTACCCAAGATATCGCCGACGATCCTTTCTATAAATTCTGTCAAAATTATTTTGTTCCTATCCAAATTGTTTTAGGCTTAATTCTCTATGCTATGGGTGGTTGGCCGTTTGTAATTTGGGGAATTTTTGTTCGCTTGGTCTTAGTTTTCCACTCCACTTGGTTTGTCAACAGCGCCACTCACAAATTTGGTTATGTTAGCCATGAATCCCACGATAATTCTAAAAATTGTTGGTGGGTTGCCCTCTTAACTTTCGGTGAAGGTTGGCACAATAATCACCATGCCTATCAGTATTCTGCCCGTCATGGTCTAAAATGGTGGGAAGTTGACCTGACTTGGATGACCATTCGTCTGCTGCAAATTCTGGGATTAGCTACTAATATTAAGTTGCCTCCCACCACGGCAACGGCGACAGAAAGTTAGTTTTATTTAGTGGTTAAATAGATGATAAATCTAGCCGAACTTAAGTTTAAGTTCGGTTATTTTCTCCGACTTAACCCAAATCTGACGGCTTTTCCCACGGCACAACTGAGGAATATAGGTAATGCGAATCCTCCCCCAAAAAACGAAATCATTGATAGGATAAACTTGATTATTTCCCCCTCTGCCGAACATTGACTGGGGAAAGCGCAACCCATCGGGCCAAGAGCGAAGGATAACCAACCAAAAACGTAAACACACAGGGGAAATAAGAGGCAAAAAACCAGACCCCCCGCTAGACAGCCTAATCCATTAGCCTTTCTATTCGATTCTCTCACCATCTCTATCGCTGACCCTTTCTAAGTCGCAGCATAAAAAAGTTAAAATAGCAACTTTTTTAACAAATATTTAATATTTACGCCGATGTGCCGGAGAGACCCCAGAGAACGTATATTAAAAGCTAATAGCCAAATTATAGTAAGTTTCTATGAAAAAAATCTCGATTTTAGGCTCTACAGGCTCGATCGGAACTCAAACTCTCGATATTGTCACCGATCATCCCGATAAGTTTCAAGTGGTGGGATTAGCCACGGGTAATAATATTCAACTACTATCGGAGCAAATTCGGCAATTTCGCCCGCAAATCGTGGCGATTAATAACGAAAGTCAACTAGAAGACCTAAAAAGCCTAATTTCCGACCTTGACTATACCCCGATTATCCTAGCAGGAAAGGAAGGAGTAATCGAAGTGGCCCGTTATGGCGATTCCGAAAGCGTCGTCACGGGAATTGTCGGTTGTGCGGGATTGCTGCCGACAATTGCCGCTATTACTGCTGGTAAAGATATTGCCCTCGCTAATAAAGAAACCCTGATTGCTGGCGGTCCAGTGGTGCTGCCTTTAGTGGAAAAACACCGAGTTAAATTATTACCTGCTGACTCGGAACATTCAGCTATTTTTCAATGTTTACAGGGAGTTCCCACCGGGGGATTAAAAAAGATTATTCTCACCGCTTCTGGGGGTGCTTTTCGGGATTTACCCGTGGAAAAATTGTCACAAGTAACCGTAGCTGATGCCCTGAAACATCCTAACTGGTCGATGGGCAGAAAAATCACCATCGATTCGGCTACTTTAATGAATAAAGGTCTAGAAGTTATCGAAGCTCATTATTTATTTGGTGTCGATTATAATGCGATCGATATTGTCATTCATCCCCAAAGTATTATTCACTCTTTAATTGAGTTACAGGATACCTCGGTTTTAGCCCAATTAGGCTGGCCCGATATGCGTTTACCCCTGTTATATGCCTTGTCTTGGCCTGAAAGAATTTATACCGATTGGGAACCTTTAAATTTAGTTAAAGCCGGCAGTTTAACCTTCAAAGAACCCGATCATCAAAAATATCCCTGTATGGGATTAGCTTATGCGGCCGGCCGCGCAGGTGGGGCAATGCCAGCAGTATTAAACGCGGCCAATGAACAAGCGGTAGCATTATTTTTAGAAGAAAAGATTAGCTTCTTAGATATTCCCCGGGTGATTGAAAAAGTGTGCGATCGCTTTGCAATTCATAACAGTTCTACCCCTAGCCTAGATGACATTTTAGCCGCCGATGATTGGGCGCGTCAAGAAGTATCTAACTGTCTGATTGCCAATCCGGTCTAGATAGTCTATATCCTGTAGGGATGTTAACTATAATGTCTCTACAGATATAGGATAGAAAAATCACTAATTTCGGCTATTTTTTCTAGTTAACTAGATTTATGATGATCATGACAAGAGTTGATAACCTTCAATAAACCTCGAAAATAAAGATTAAATTGCCTAAAATCAGGGTTTTCTTATTCTTTGTGTGATAAGTTTAACTTATATAGGATCGATCTTTGTGTCCTTTGTGTCTTTGTGGTTCGTTCTAGTCGCTCGCTGGCAGGACTGTATCTTAGAGTACATTTTACCCACCAAACTCAAGAGAGCCAAATCTGTAAATAGACCATTTAATTGACTATTATTCATTCTTAATTCTCCTGACTACTGACTCCTAACCCTAACAACAATTTTTGATTTTTACAATGAGGTCTAATGACCCTGAAGCTTTCTCAAAAATAAGATAAAATAAACAAGATAGCGGTTATTACTTTTAATTTTCTATGGTTACAACTTCTCTATCCCTCCCCGAAATCGCCAGAGAAACCCGTCAAGCGAGTCGTCAACTGGCTATCCTGACTAACGAAGAAAGGAATGAAGCTTTAGAGGCTATTGCTGAGGCTTTGACTGCCAATGCCGATAAGATACTAGAAGCTAATATCGCCGATGTTCAAACAGCTAAGGCGATGGAATTATCCCCAGCTTTATGTGCGCGATTAGAGTTAAGTTCTGGCAAATTAAAAGCCGCTATTGCCGGGGTGCGAGATGTGGCTAAATTAGCAGATCCTTTAGCTACGATGCAAATTAATCGGGAATTAGATCAAGGTTTAATTCTGCGGAGAATAACCTGTCCTTTAGGGGTTTTAGGGGTTATTTTTGAAGCTCGTCCCGATGCTTTAATTCAAATTACCAGTTTAGCGATAAAATCTGGTGATGGCGTTATTTTAAAAGGGGGGAAAGAGGCGCTCCGTTCTTGTCAAGCTTTAGTAAAAATTATTCATCAGGCCTTGAGTGAAACTAAAGTTAATCCAGCGGCGGTAAGATTATTAACAACACGAGAGGAAATTCAGGAACTATTAAAACTTGATCAATACATCGATTTAATAATTCCTAGAGGTTCTAACGAATTTGTGCGTTATATCCAAAATAATACCCGTATTCCCGTCCTCGGTCATGCCGATGGTATCTGTCATCTCTACATCGATAAAGAAGCCGATTTAAGCAAAGCAATTAGGATTACCGTTGATGGTAAAACCCAATATCCTGCCGCTTGTAATACCATTGAAACTTTATTGGTTCATCAAGACATCGCTAGACAATTTTTACCCGCAGTGGCCCGAGCATTAGAGGAAAAAAAGGTTAAATTATTGGGAGATGAAGCAACTCGTCAGATTATTAACGTACCATCGGCCACAGAAGAAGACTGGCAAACCGAATATAGTGATTTAATTCTGTCAATTAAAATTGTTGATAGTCTAGAATCGGCAATCGAACATATTAATTATTACGGTTCTCGACACACGGAAGCCATTGTCAGCGAAAATTTTAACACGGCCAAAACCTTTAGCGATCGAGTCGATGCCGCCGGAGTTTTTCATAATTGTTCCACCCGATTTGCCGATGGTTTCCGTTACGGTTTTGGGGCCGAAGTGGGTATCAGTACCCAAAAAATGCCCCCCCGTGGTCCGGTGGGATTAGAGGGATTAGTGACCTACAAATATCAATTAGTGGGAGATGGTCATATTGTCGCCGATTATTCTGGGGAAAATGCCCAATCTTTCACTCATAAGGATTTATAGTCGAGAAAAAAGCCGATGTTTACAGGATTAATTCAAGCCTTGGGAAAAATTCGGGTCGTGGATACTGATAGACTATATTTGTCTGTATCTTCTGATACAATTCTCCAAGATTTAATGATTGGTGATAGTGTGGCTGTGGATGGAGTTTGTTTGACAGTTGAGGAAATTCTCCCAGAGGGTTTTGTGGCCACCGCTTCCCCAGAAACCCTACAGCGCACTACTTTGGGACGAAGGATTAAAACAGAAACCAACGTTAACCTAGAAACCTCTTTGCGGGTGGGTAGTAAAATCGGCGGTCATTTTGTCACCGGTCATGTGGACGGAATTGGCTGTTTAGTCGAATCGATAATCGTGGCTAATTCGTGGGAAATGACCTTTGCTGCCCCTAGTTCCCTAGAAGAGCAGTGGAATAACTACATAGCTCGTTATATCGTCGGTAAGGGCAGTATAGCTGTTAATGGCATTAGTTTAACCGTGGCCGATTGTGATGCCTCCGGCAGCTGGTTTAAAGTGGCTGTCATCCCCCACACCTACGCCGAAACCAATCTTTCCCATTTAAAATTAGGCGATTGGGTGAATCTAGAAGGGGATATTTTAGGCAAATATGTGGAAAAATTGCTAGGAATGCGCTCTTATCACCCTCCTAGCGAGATTAGCCTAGAATTTCTGGCTGAACATGGTTATTAGTTTTCCAGAAAAAGCCTTTTCAACATATAAATTTATTGGCAATTTATCCATTAATTTTAGTTTTAAAATTGCCAACCTTCCCGCTCCATTAAACCCTGAACATTGGTACAATCGATAGAAAAGTGTTGACAGACTGTGGGGATTTTGGGAGCATTAGGCTTCAAGGCTTCTTCGGTAATTACGCAACCGTCTTTTATCTTGGCACAGGCAATAATAAATGGGTCAGCCACTGGCTTTCCTTGTAATCTTGCTTTTTCACTCACTAAATCCTTAAAGTTTCTTATAGAAAAAATTTCAGGAATAAATAAAGTTTCCTGAGCAGTGGGTGGTAAAAATATTTGTTTATTGAAGTCTATCCAATCTAAAACAAATTGTTTATTATTGCCATATTCTACTTCTTTAAGCACTTCGCGTACTGATTGTAGTTTACCTTCTGACACAAGCAAATCGATTTTTTGCCAAACGGTAGGAAAACTTTTGGGAAAATAGTTTCCTAAGACCTTAAAACTACTTGTGTCAAAAATGTAAACCATCAAAACAGTCCTTTGTCTAATAAATATTGTTCAAGTTTTTCCACCGTAGCAACTTTTTTAATGTTTAGATAATCAGCAACACGCTCGATATCGTATTGGCCTTGATAGTATTTATTGAATACCAGTTTTAGGTAATTTTCTCCCAAATATGTCGCCTGATTAGCATAGGGATTACCGCCAGATTTTTCATTTTTGTCCTGACTTTTTCCCACCTGCTCACTGTACCACTCGCTTACTTTAAGACTATATTCTTTCTGAGAAATAAAGTTATTATCTAATAGTTTTCGTAAAACTACTTCTCGACTAACCTTATAATCACTGGAAATTTTCGAGATAATTTTATCGTTAACTATTGTTTCTCTGATTATCTCAGAAAAGACATGATTAGGAAGCAAAAACTCTGCAGCAAATTTATTACAAAATATCTCGATATATTTATTTTCTCCTTGCAAACTATTAATATATCTATCGTCAGACTTAGTAATTCCATTAGTCTGCAAAAGAATATGTGCTAATTCATGAAAAATGGTAAATATTTGTCTAGATTTTTCCGTGCTATTATTAAGATATATGATCGGAAATTCAATATCTATCAAGCAAAATCCCGAAATTTCTCGCTGCTTAAAAGAACGCTTAAAAATAAAAATACCGGCTTCTTCCACGGCACTCCGCCATTTTTTTAAGGCAGTTTCCTGATCATTCCAGGTCAGTTGTTCTTCTAGAGTAACGTTTAAATAATTTCTGATCTGTTCGGCTAATATCCTTAAATCATCACTAGAGCTAACCGCAATATCCTGAAAGATTTTCTTGGTACTAGGATTAATACCATTATTAATTTCCTGTAGCGACAATTGCATCGCTTTTGCTTGTCTTAAAGCATAGATAGTATCGGCGGCCAGGTTTTCGATTTCAAAGTCTGGCAAAGTTCTAAATTCTTGTTTTTCCTCCGCTTCTAGGGGAGGTTCTGGGAAAAAGAATAAAGCGAGAGGACGTTTATATATTTCTGCTAACTTTTCCAATTGACTATAGGTAGGAAAGTCCTCTCCTGACTCCCATTTCTCGATAAGAGAAACATCTTTTTTAAACTTGACCGCCACAGACTCAAGAGAATATCTCGCCCTTTCTCTTGCCCATTGGATTATCTTGGGATTAACGCCTGTCAGTTTCTCGCCCATCAGTTTATCTTATCATCACGAGATAGAGATTTCTAGCTTAATTTAGATCATAAAGTAGTTTTATTGTACTATATGATTATCTAAAATAGAGACAATGTACCGATTTCTGGATAGGTCAGCGAGGGATTGATAACTTTTTCCTATATAAAAAACCAGTGGAAAGCTTGACATTAGCCAAAATACCCAGACAATGTTAAGTTAAATTAACCAATAGCCTAGGCTTGTATTTAAGGAAAACCCCTTATGGTAGCAACACCAGTTCAACAGAAATACGACATCAAAGATATTAGTTTAGCCCCCATCGGCAAACAGCGCATCGAATGGGCCGGTCGGGAAATGCCCGTTTTGCGTCAATTAGCCGAACGTTACGCCATCGAAAAACCCTTTGCTGGACTGCGTTTAGTCGCTTGCTGTCACGTTACCACCGAAACCGCTAATTTGGCCATCGCACTAAAAGCCGGTGGCGCTGATGCGTTACTAATTGCTAGTAATCCCCTTTCCACCCAAGATGATGTGGCCGCTTGTTTAGTCGCTGATTACGGCATCCCCGTTTATGCAATCAAAGGGGAAGATAACGACACCTATCACCGTCACGTTCAAATCGCCCTCGATCACAAACCCCAGATTATCATCGATGATGGTTGTGATGTGGTAGCCACCCTAGTTAAAGAAAGAAGTCACCAATTACCCGACATTATCGGTACTACCGAAGAAACTACCACCGGTATCGTCCGTTTGCAAGCCATGCTCAAAGCCGGGGTCTTATCCTTCCCCGCAATGAACGTTAACGACGCAGAAACCAAGCATTTCTTTGATAATCGCTACGGTACAGGTCAATCTACCCTTGATGGTATCATTCGCGCCACCAATATCCTCCTTGCCGGTAAAACCGTGGTTGTGGCTGGTTATGGTTGGTGTGGTAAAGGTGTGGCTATGCGGGCCAAAGGTTTAGGCTCTAATGTAATTGTCACCGAAATCAACGCCGTGCGTGCCATTGAAGCGGCGATGGACGGTTTCCGGGTTATGCCCATGGATGAAGCCGCTAAAGAAGGCGATATCTTTATCACCGTCACTGGTAACAAGCACGTTATCCGGGCTGAACATTTTGACCTGATGAAAGATGGGGCGATTGTTTCCAACTCCGGTCACTTTGATATTGAAATCGACCTGCAAGCTTTAGGCGCAAAAGCCGATAATGTTAAGGAAGTTCGCAACTTTACCCAACAATATAGCCTAAAAAGCGGTAAATCCATCGTTGTTATCGGTGAAGGTCGCCTAGTTAACCTGGCAGCCGCCGAAGGTCATCCTAGCGCCGTTATGGATATGAGTTTCGCTAATCAGGCGATCGGTGTAGAATACTTGGTTAAAAATAAAGGTAAATTAGCCCCCGGTATATACTCGATTCCCTACGAATTAGACCAAGAAATCGCCCGCTTGAAACTACAAGCCATGGGGATTGAAATCGATACTCTCACCGAAGCCCAATTAGAATATATCAACTCCTGGACTTCCGGAACCTAATATCAGTTATCAGTTATCAGTTATCAGTTATCAGTTATCAGTTATCAGTTATCAGTTTTTTAGCCGTCAGGAGTCGGTCGTCAGGAGTCGGTCGTCAGGAGATTGCTTTGATTTATTCTTGCCACTCCCCCACTTCCCCACTTCCCCACTTCCCCACTTCCCCACCCCTAACACCCAACCCCCTTTTTTTAACTTTAAAACTGTTTTCTAAATCATAAAAAAATATGACTGAATGGATTACAAATACAATGACTTCTATGGGCTATTTAGGCATAGCTCTATTAATGTTTTTAGAGAATCTTTTTCCTCCCATTCCCTCAGAATTAATTATGCCCCTGGCGGGTTTTACCGTCCATGAGGGACAAATGGAATTTATTCCGGCAGTGGTAGCGGGGATTTTTGGTACGGTCATCGGAGCGCTACCTTGGTATTATCTCGGTCGGGTTGTGGATGAGGAAAAAATTGAAAAACTAGCCGATAAATACGGCAAATGGATTACCGTTTCCGCTAAAGATATTCAAAAAGCTAATCAATGGTTTAACCGTCACGGTAGTAAAGCGGTTTTACTCTGTCGTTTGGTCCCCGGAGTGCGAACTTTGATTTCCCTACCTGCCGGGATGAATCACATGGCGATGATTCCCTTTTTAGTTTACTCCACCATCGGCACGACCCTCTGGGTCGTTTTTTTAACGGCAGCAGGTTACTTTTTAGGGAAGAATTACCCCCTTGTGGAAGAATATCTGGCTCCCGTCTCAAAAATCGCTCTACTTGTCCTCGTTATCTGGTTTATCCTCTGGATTATCCGCAAACGTAACCGCCGGTATGAGTAAATGTTGATAAGAGGTGGTGCGTTACGACGGATTGTCACCTTCGAGTCACACCAGCAATTTTTGCCGTCTAACGCACCCTACGTTTTACTACGTTTTACTGCTTATAAAGGGGCAAAAGGATAAGAATATACGAGGTTTTAATATGCCAAAAATTAAACTAAGTTCTCAGATTGGTAGAGATGGAATCTTACATTTAGATATACCGTCCGATTTTAAAGACACTGAAGTAAATGTTACAGTAACCGTTGAAGCGGTTCAAGAAGTCAGTGAAGATTTAGCAAGTAGAAAAGAGGAAAGAAAACCTCGCTATAATGCCTGGGGCAACCCAGTAGTAGAGCAATCTATTACCCAAGCTATTTCAGGAATGCGCCGCCTTCAAAAAACTGTAGCTTTACCTAAAAGTGAAATTCGTGCCATGCGAGAAGAAGGGAGGCGGTTTTGATTGAGTTCGTTTTAGATTGTTCGGTAGCAATTAGCTGGTGTTTGGTCGATGAAGATAACGATTATGCTAACGCAGTATTAGACATAATGCCAAACGCCGAAGCATTTGTTCCCGAAATTTGGTCTTTAGAGATTGTCAATAATCTCCTAGTCGCAGAAAGAAGAAATCGGATGACGGTCGAGCAAACTCAAGCATCGATTAATTGGTTACAGTCTTTACTTATTACTATTGATTCTTTAACTTCAGTCCAAGCTTTTGGCAGGACTTTAAGTAGGTA